>DATHJP010000364.1:0-3128 GCA_035489695.1 Terriglobales bacterium | reverse complement strand
CTCGGTGGAATTGAATCGCCGAGAGGACGCCGCGGGTAGAAGTACTAGTCTATCGCGCATCACCTTCCTGGCCGCAGTTTCCCTCGAACCTTATTGCACGCCCATCGTCCATATGTCGGGAACGCCCGTTTTTGTTACCCTATTGGCTGTCGCCACAATGTAGCGAGGTGCATATGTCAGGAGTGTGCCGTTTGTTTTGGACTATTACTTGCCTGTTTCTGTTCGCCGCCGCTCTCTGGGCGGAGGATAGTTCTTCTCCCAGCACAGCGACGGCTGCCGCGGGTCCTCCGAAAGCCAAAACTGAAGTTGTGGAAGATACCCTCCACGGTCACAAGATCGCCGATCCCTACCGCTGGTTGGAGAATTCCAAGGGCGCGGACACTCAGGAATATGTCCAGGAAGAACTCGCTTACACTCGCAGCATCCTCGACCCGCTCCCGGGACGCATTCAGACCCACCAACGCCTTACTCAGCTTCTTTCCATCGGCACCATTGGCGCACCGCAACTCGGCGGCAAATATTACCTCTATACCCGTCGTGAAGGGACCCAAAACCAGCCAGTGCTCTTCGTGCGTGAAGGAATTCACGGCAAAGATCGAGTCCTGGTGGACGTCAATCAGTTGGCCGCCGACGGCACCGTCGCCCTCGACTGGTGGTTTCCGTCCGAAGACGGCAAGTACGTTGCCTATGGCACTTCCGCCAGCGGCTCGGAAGAAAGCACATTGAAAGTGATCGAAACCGCAACCGGCAAGCTATTGCCCGACACCATCGAGCGCACCCGCTTCGCCAGCGTCGCCTGGAAAAAAGATAACTCTGGTTTTTATTACAGCAGACATCCGAAAAAGGGGGACGTGCCTCCTGGCGAAGAGGTCTACCACGTCAAAATTTTCTATCACACCATGGGGACCGACTCCGCGAAGGATCCTCTTATCTTCGGCGAAGGCCGCGCCGCGCAGGATATTCCCGGTGTGCAGCTTGCGGATGACGATGATCGCTGGCTGCTCATCACCGTCTTCCAGGGTTGGGCCAAAAGCGAAATGTACCTTCAGGATTTGAAAGCCGGCACTCCGCCGGTCGAGATCACCAGCGGCAAAGAATTCCTTTACAGCGGCGAGATCTACCAGAACAAGCTCTACATCACCACCAACGAAGACGCTCCCCGCTCTCGCGTGCTAGTCGTCGACGCCGCCAATCCCAAGCATGAAAACTGGAAGGAGATCATCCCGCAATCCGACGCAGTGTTGCAGAACACGTCAATCGTCGGCGGCAAACTCGGCGCCCAGTACGAAAAGAATGCCAGTTCCCTGCTCAAACTTTTCCAACTGGACGGCAAATTCATCGACGACATCCCGCTACCTGCCATTGGCAGCGTCTCCGGCTCGGGCGGCAAGTGGAATCGCCAGGAAATTTTCTTCGGCTTCCAGTCTTTCACCATTCCACCGTCTATCTACCATTACGATCTTTCATCCCGCAAAACTGATTTGTGGGACAAAGTAAAAGCTCCCGGCATCGATCCTTCCGCCTACGAAGTCAACCAAGTCTGGTACACGTCGAAAGACGGCACCAAGGTTCCCATGTTTGTCTTCCACAAAAAAGGACTGGAGCTGAACGGCCACAACCCCACGCTGCTCACCGGATACGGCGGTTTCAACATCAGCCTCACCCCCAGCTTCGTCGGCGGCCGCTACATTTGGCTCGAACACGGAGGCATTTTTGCTGTAGCCAACCTTCGCGGCGGGGCCGAGTTCGGAGAAGACTGGCATCAAGCCGGCATGCTGGAGAAAAAGCAGAATGTATTCGACGATTTCATCTCTGCCGCCGAATACCTGATTTCGCAGAAGTATACCGACAAGGATCACCTCGCCATCCAGGGCGGATCAAACGGCGGTCTGCTGGTGGGCGCAGCCTTCACGCAGCGTCCTGACCTTTACCGCGCCGTCGTCTGTCAGGTCCCGCTGCTCGATATGCTTCGCTATCAGAATTTCCAGATCGCAAAATTATGGATCCCCGAATACGGCTCCGCCGAGGATTCCAAACAGTTCGACTGGCTCTACGCCTACTCGCCCTACCATCACGTAAAGCAGGGCACACAATATCCCGCCATCCTTTTCATGACGGCGGACACCGACACTCGCGTCGATCCCATGCACGCCAAAAAAATGGCAGCCCTGATGCAAGCCGAAGCCGCCAACGGCCAAAGTCGCGAGCGCCCCATCCTGCTGAGGATCGAAACCAAAGCCGGCCACGGCGCCGGCAAACCCATCACGAAGCAGATCGAGGAAGGCACGGACATTTATTCGTTCTTGTTTTGGCAGTTGGGGGTGAAGCCGTAGAGTGGGATTGCAGTGCCGCGAGGAGTATCACTCGTCGCGGTAGAAGAGCGTCCGTATTTCGTCACGATTATCGTAGTCGCCGTGGAAGAGCGGCCCTTCATGGCCGCGTAAGCCTTCTAATCAAGACAGGGCTTTAGCCCATCGCGACCTGCTGACCGGCTCACTCGATATCTATCTTTCCGCAGTCGCCAATCGCACCAACGAAGTCGTGAAAGTGCTGACCATCTACGGCACACTAGCGCTGGCGCTGGTAATCATCACCGGCTTTGGGGGAATGAACCTGCACCTGCCCCGGAGCGGCAACCCGCATGGGATATGGTACGTGTCGGGATTAATGGCGTTGTCGATCCTGCTGGTGCTTTTGTATTTCAAGTGGAAGCGATGGTTTTGAGCTGATATAAGGTGGGGCACCCGCCCACCCTTTGCTAACAGCACAAGGGTGGGGCATCCTCGGTTGATATACTGCCACCGAATGATTGGCTATCTGAATGAAATCGTGGAGAGAGATTGGCACCCGGCCACGTATAGCTCTTGCCGCTGGCGTCGGTCAGCGTGTTGCCGTTGTTGTCAATGGCGTCGGCGGAGCAATATCCAGCCTCCCCAGCGTGCACTAATGCCCAGCTCGTTGGGAGCGTGATAAGCCCAAAACAAGTTGACATCATCTTTCTGCAGAGTACTGTCAAGGCCTCTAAAAGCCTTTCGCAGGTCGATTGCCCCGCTCACAGATTCGCCTGGATCAAGCGAGATCTTTTGATTTGAGGGATCATCGATAGGCATATCTCTCTGCAAAACTTC
>DATHJP010000363.1:0-5674 GCA_035489695.1 Terriglobales bacterium | reverse complement strand
TGAAAACGGTCGCAGCGATTTCAAAGCCGGAGAAACCGTCGGCTGCGGCTTGACCACGAGTTTTTGATCTGGTCTTCGGAATTCCAACAGCGGGTGGACCGCCTTTCGCCGAAGTATGTCCAACATGACTGAGGGTGGCGGTGGTCCACCGCAAACCCCAGCGGCTAAAGCCGAACCTTTTTCAGGCGCGTACGGCACGACTGAAGTCGTGCCCTGACACGAACCCTTCCGCACCGAATCCCATTTGTGCCTTCTGCCACCGATTCTCGGCCGTCGCGACCTTCCACAATCCATTCTCAGCACGGCGCTGGTGCCTAAGCCCTTCGTAACAGCGCCAAGGAAGTTTCGAAAGGTAGAATGGTTCATCACTCTATATTTGCAACTTCAAGAAGGCGAGGACTTATGAGCAGACACTGGCTCGCAGTACTAGTACTGATAGCGTCATTCGGATTGATGACACCAGCTGTGATGGCGGACAACGATAAGGACCACGGAAAAGGAAAGTCGCACGCAAAGAAGGACTATGACCGCGACGATCAGGGATGGGAGAAACGCCACGGATACCAGTACCGAGTTTACGGTGACCGTGACGGTCGCCCTCCGGGATGGAATAAAGGAAAGAAAACTGGTTGGGGGAATTGTGGACTGCCTCCGGGCCAAGCCAAGAAAGATGGGTGCCGGACTTATGTTTATCAGGGTCGTCCCCACTACTATTATCAGGATGACCGCGGGAGTATCATCGTGCGTCGTCCCATCATTGATCTGCACGGGGGCGTGGACATCCACTGATTAGCGGGTCCCGTGGCCCATTCAAGCCCGGTTTTGGCTTGAGTGGGGCAGTGATTAGGCGGATGGCCCATCCTTCGCCGGCAGTATATCTAAAAACAACTGAGGGTGCCCCACCCTTTTGCTGTTAGCAAAGGGTGGGAGGCACGACATCTAATCGCTTCGCAGCTTTGCTTTGTCGGTTTTGACTTTACCCCTAACGCAGGTGGCGGAATGCGGGGCTGGTCTTAAAGCGCTGGGGAAATTTCTCTTCATAGGAAGACAGCCCGGGGCAAATCAGACGTCTGTGGGCGAAGGAAAAGCCAAACTTCTCCATTTCCTTTTCGGCTCTCCCCGCGGACCAGCCCTCTTGGGCCATACGGTAGGATGCAATCATCATCGCCGTGCGGTCGTCCCCCAAACGGCAGTGGACGAAAATCTTCTTGCCTGGATTCTTCCGCAGCAATGTAAGGAATTCCGCGAATATTTCATCTCTTGGAAACCAGCAATGCCAGGGTATCGCCACGTACTGCATCCCGAGATGTGTCACGATCTTGCGCTCACTATCGCGCGACCCTCGCAGGTCTACCACCATGTTGACCCCCATCTTTGCCAGGATGCCAAATCCTCGTTTCGAGGGCTGACCGCCGTGGTATAGGGTCGTAGTCGCCTCGCCGAAGTTGGGCAAGTTCTTGCGCATCGACTTGTTCGGGCTTGACCGGTGGGCGGGCGAAGAAGCTTTTGCCCCCGGATACATATCCGCAGCGCTGGATAACGTGGCAGCAAGCAGAACGAGGATTGCAAAACAACCGACGGTGCGAGTGATACCGGCCCAAACTCGTAATTTTCTCTGTTCAACCATTTGTCGAGGGATGCGAATCCTCTACCAACCATTTCAAAGCTTCTTCGCGGCTGCTGAAAATCGGTAAGTCGCGCCGAGAAAAGCTTTTCATGTCTTCGTAGAACTCGCGGGGAAGGCTCCCTGTCCCTATCAAGGCCGACTTCTTGACGTAGGGCTTGTCGAATACCGCGGTTTCTTTCATGGCAAGGAGGGCGTCCCGGTTAAACGATGCTCCCGCAAAATCCGTAAGTATGAGGACCGAGCGGAGTGGTTGAGTGGTTACGAAATCAGGAACTCTCCGAGTAGTTTCTTCGACTTCATGAGCCGTGCAATTCGATAGATCGACCAGCAAAATCCGGTGACCTTCATGATCGAAGAATCGGATCCGCTCGCCGATGCTTGAGCGTTGCTCTTTCACCGCGTGTGGTCAACCCTTTCTTGAGCGGGATTTCGCTTCCATCTGAAACGTCCCTCCCGGGGCCAAATGCTAAGTGCTAAATGCCAAGTGCTGCCAGCACCGTTTCTTGAAGTGATCCTGATCCATCGAATGCACCGACGATCTCTATGCTGCATCCCTTTGACTGATGGCCAAAATATTTCCTTCGCTGTCTTTGAACCACGCCGTCTTGGCGCCGCCTCCGGTGGCAATGCCGTTCACCGTCTTGACCCCCGGCATGTCGTATTCCTCGAAGACTACGCCTCTCTTCTTCAAGTCAGCGACTTCGGCGGCGACGTCGTCAACCGCCCAAAATGCTGTACTGGCTTTCGACGTGCCCGCTCCCGCCGACGGATACATGAAGACCCAGGAGCCCTTGCCGCATTCGTAGATCACACCGCCGGCGTACTCTTCTTTCGCTTTCAATCCGATTTTCTGTTCGTAGAACTTGCGGGCTCGCGCCATGTCGCTAACAGGGATGTACGGAATTATCGCTGCATTCTTTAACACGGCAGGTCCTCCGATCGGATGGGTGGTCGATATCTCGGCGAAGTATATCGAAAATGACCGAGAGCGTTCGTCTTTGCTGTCAGCACAGAGTGGGAAGCAGGACATGTTCCGGGAAGCACTCAGCGCTCAGCATTCAGCTGTGTTGGCTGAGTGCTGAATGCTGAGTGCTGAGCGCTAGTTCCGAGAAGTGTGGATCAGAAATGCCGCGCCCCGCATCAGAACTGTTGATCTGATTCACGGAGGAGGAGACAACTGCATGGCACGGACAATAACTTACTGGGTGACTACCGGTCTGGTGGCGGCGATGTCGCTCTTTGCTGCATTCTCTTACTTGACGGGAAATTCGCAGGCAGTGGAAGGATTTGCTCACGTAGGATATCCGCAGCAACTGCGCATCCTGCTCGGGATCGCCAAACTTCTGGGCGCGATCACTCTCGTCGTGCCTGGCTTGCCTAAGCTCAAAGAGTGGGCCTACGCGGGCTTCACATTTGCCTGGATCGCGGCATCTGTCGCACATTATCTGGCCAAAGACGGCCCGAAAGTGTTCATGCCGGTGATACTGCTGGCGCTGCTCGCGGTGTCTTATGTGACTCGTCCGGGGAGTCGCGTGTGGCGGCCTACGGGCGCGGTGGCGTAATTAAGATCATCGCACTAAGCTCGGGTCTACTTCGTGGACACACTGATCAGCTGCGCGGGATCGACCGGGATCATGAATGCGAATGGAGAGTAAGGCGGCGGCGGCAATCTCTCGCCCTTGAGGTCGGTCAGGCACAAACCAACGGTGGTCTGGGGCCGCGATAATACGGAATCAACGACTCCTTCTTTTTGCAGCGTAAGCACAAGATCGAATCTGGTTACGTCGCCGCCCGCTTCCCGAGCGCACTGCTGAATCGCAGAGGCAAATTTTTCAGTCGCTTGCTTGACGATCTGCGGGCCAGGTTTTTCCCCGTATGCGGCGATCTGGGTGGCCCAGCGCATCGAAGAATCGAAGTACTCCTTGGCTCTCCAGATATCTTGATCCCAATCATCTCCGATACGCGAGAACATACGGTGGGCCATAACAATGTCGCCTTGTTTCATGGCCATGTAGGCAAGAACGTTGAGGTTGGTCAGCGACTCGCCGTTTTGTTTTTCCAGCTCAGCAACACCTTTTTGAATACGTGGCCATGACATCAGCTTCAGATGGGCCTCGACTTGGCAATGGCAGACCAGTTCGGTCGCGATTTGGAAGTAGAGGATATCGCCCTTCGCGCCGCCTACATGGTCCGCAGCCTGCTGAGCGAATTTCTGAGCGTCGCCCTCTTCCCCGTGCCACTCCGGATTCAGGTAGTGAGCATGACTGCGATAGTAGTACTGGTAATCGGGCTCGAAGGCGACTGCTTGATCGAACAGCGCCGTTGCTTTGGCCAGATCCCAACCTTGGGCGAGTGCTACTAGCTGCATGTCAAAGTACCAGTGCGGACATTTCGCTTTGAGGTGGGAGGCTTCTTCCAAAATGTTCCTGGATTTTTCAATACGTTGATCGAACAGCTTCCAACCGCTCTTCGTAACTGTGTCGGAGGCGTCGGACCCTCGCGCACTCCATGCATATCGGGAGTACGCCTGCGCCAGCGCAATGCGAGCTGTAATGGATTGTGGCCTCACAGATACCCAACGATTCAACGCCTTGAGGTGGGCGGTCCAGTCTTCCTCGGTAGCATGGCCTTGGGGCGCTTCAAGAGCCACGTAGAGAGCGGCCAACTTCCAACGGCCGCTGGCAAACCGGGCTTTGCTGGCGCGTGCGGCACCGGCAATGCAATCGAGTTCTGCGAACTTATGGGCGGCGAAGAGTTGCTGGATGGCTGCTTCGTAGTGAATGAAACCTTGATTATCGGAAGCAGCGCCGGCGCTCGGATCCACAAAGCGGCATGGCGCAAGCGCAGGCGGAGAGCTTCTGGTGAAGGCCAAGGCCGCATGAGCCAACACGAGTACGCAGGCCAACGGCTGGATAACACTTCTCAAGCGTTGAAAGATAGAGCTTGTGGGCGTGCGGACGCCGGGAACTCGTGGAAGTTTGTTCATGATCGGGGGATCGTATCGGGGAAGAGTGAGGCTGTCGAGATTACTTGCGTGTCGATCTGGTTTTGGGTTAGTGAACTCCAACCCAGTAAGGAGTATTGGTGGGCGTATTGATAACCAGCGCCGGGTCGATTTCCATCGTGAATGCGTAGGGATCGAAAGGCGGAAACGGCGACAATTTCTCGCCCTTGAGCGTTACCAGACACAAACCAGCTCTGGTCTGCGGAACTGATGATGTGGACTCAACGATGCCAAATTTTGTCAGGTTGATTACAAGATCGAATTTCACCATGTCGCCTGACTCCTGCACGCAGCGCCGGATCACACCCTGAAATTGCTCATGGGCTCGCCGGAGGATCGCTTTTTCAGGACCTTCCTGTAATCTGGCGGCCTCGTTAGCCCACTGCACGTTGGCATCGTAAAACTCCTTGGTTCTCCACAGGCCTCGATCCCAATCATCCCCCATACGCCAGAACATGTTGTGGGCGACCACAGGGTCTTCCAGTCTGGTGGCCATGTATCCAAGAATATTAAGACAGATCATGGACACGCCGTTTTGTTTTTCAAGTTCAGCCACGCCTTTTTGAATACGTGGCCACGACAACCGCTTCAGCTGGGACTCGTCCGTGCAGTGACACCCTACTAGGTTGGCTGCCATCTGATAGTAGAGGATATCGCCCTGGGCACCGCCTACGCGGTCCGCAGCTTCTTCGGTGAATTTTTCAGAGTCGCCCTCTTCCCCGTGCCACTGCGGCTTCAGGTAGTGGGCGTGGCTGCGATAGTAGTACTGATAACCGGGCTCGAACGCGACCGCTTGATCGAGGAGCGCCGTGGCTCTGGCCCGGTCCCAACCCTGAGCCAGCGCTACGCTCTGCATGACGTTGTACCAATGTGGACATTTCGTCTTGAGCCGGGAGGCCTCTTCCAGAATGTCCTTGGCTTTCTGGATGCGCTGATCGAACAGCTTCCACCCGTTCCCTGTAACTGTGTCGGCGAAGCCTTCGCCGCGAGCGTCCCATGCATAGGAGATATAAGCGTCTGCCAGAGTGACCCGAGCTGTAATG
>DATHJP010000362.1:0-3537 GCA_035489695.1 Terriglobales bacterium | reverse complement strand
CATGCGCGTGTGGAAGAACCACTCCATCAACTCGGGGCCCCTGACGCCGAGCGGATGCTGGAGATCCTGGTTCGGCCCAGCGCCGTAGCCGTCGATGGAAATAGCGAAACTTTGGACACGGAGTTTAGACACTGAATTCCTCCCTGCTTAGTCAATGGTGCGAAAGTGCCTTTTCAAGAGTCCTACTTGAGGGAGCTGCGAAAGAGTTTTTCCTTGCCATTTCTCCATCGGATCTGGAAAGCGCTGGCTTATTCCTCGGGCCCAATGTGGAGTCGTCTATTCAGAAATCCAAGGCTTGCCCGTACTGCAACAAGCATACTCATTGCCACGAGAGCCGCATCCAAAAAACGGTTCCAGAAGCCAAAATAAAATACCGGTGCCCACAGAGCGATCGCGAAACCGAGCGTAAAGTCACGCAGGTACCGGCGTTCTCGCCAGCCTTCCCTAAAAGCGATCGCATACGCCATCAGTAACAATACGGCCTGTGGAAGAACGAACAATGCGCCACCTAACGCTGACCAGTACAGGGCCGCCATAAATGTAAGGGCAGGTAAAATCAAAGAGGCTTTGAATGAGGAGTATTGAACTCCAGGGTCTAAAACCAACTTAAGTGTCCCAAGAACGCCGGAAGTGACTGTTCCCGCCGTGAACCCGACCAGCGCCGCCAACACGGCCATCGAAACCTTTCGAAACATCGTCAATATTCCCATCGACTTGTTGTCGCCTAACGAACCAAGCGGACGGCGCGCAGCGCCGCCCGGCGAGGTGTCCGGGTTGAGCGAGAGGTTAGGCCGCGTGGTTTGCATTGACAAGACCAACGGTGAGAATGACTACTGTGACCAGCAACCACGGAACGACGCCGAAGGCGACCGCGATAGCAAGGCTACTGCCGACTGGACGATACGAACGCAGCGCCAAGAATTGGAAAAGGAGGTGGCAGCCGATGAATATCAGAGCGAACTTCCACACTATTCCTCGACCTCCTAATGCCAACAGTGCGATGCAAATGATTATTGCCGCCACGAGAGCGCCCAAGCCTGGCCAGATGGCGAGGTGTGCGCGCAGGTGAAGAACCTTTCTGGCGAGAATGCCATTGGTGAATATGCCCGCAAGGAGACCACCGAGCGCTACGGCGGAAGCGAGAGCTAAGGCTTCCATGCGGCTTAACCAGACGTGGGACCTGGCGGTCCAAGCAGCCAATCGTAACGTCCGCAACCG
Source organism: Terriglobales bacterium (assembly GCA_035489695.1). Lineage (GTDB taxonomy): Bacteria > Acidobacteriota > Terriglobia > Terriglobales > Acidobacteriaceae > 40CM-3-55-5. The sequence continues at coordinate 2,319 of DATHJP010000362.1, read as the reverse complement.
ACCCGGACCATTCGACTTTCCTTCTCGGACATCCCAACAAGCCAACTACACGAGAAGCTGATGTCATCGGTCTGAGGAGGCGCCGCAAGGCAAAACGTGTGGACATTTTCGTAGGTCTGCGCAAATCGCCGTACCAAGACATCTGAAATTGATTCGAGTCCGGTCGAGATCGGCGGAAACGAGATCGACCCTGTCCTTACGACCATCTCCAATGTGGCTGCCTCAGCGAAAGCATGCTTCATCAGGTGAGGTTGGTTTTGGTCCTTCGCGCGAATGTAGGTGGCAATGGATTCTTGCGCGGATTGCATGTTTGCAGCCATGGCCGGTGCGGTGTCACCAATTCAAGTACGCCTAACGCTTGACATGAGCGGCAGCCATAAACCGGCGAAGCCGCCTTGAGGATGTCCACTCGATGGAGGCTTAGGCGTCACTTCTGAGAGAGAGCCAGGTTCGCCCCGAGGCCGACAAACGCCACCGCGAAACCACGACGCAGCCACGCTTGAACGCGCGGCGATTCTATGACTGCCTTTCGGAACGCATGGGCAAGAAAGCCATACACCACGAAGATTGCAAGAGTCATGGCCATGAAAACGCCACTAAGGACGAGCAGTTGCGCTAGCGGTGATGCAGCGGACGGCTCGACAAACTGCGGCAGGAAGGCGAGAAAGAAGATGGTTAGCTTCGGATTCAGGATATTGAGCAGAAACGCCTTGACTATGAGGGTTGGTGCCGACCCTGCGGACGAATTACTCTCAATGGCAAAGGCCGTCTTGTCTCTCCAGGTTGCGTAGGCGACATAGAACAAGTAAGCGACGCCTGCAAACTTAAGCGCCTGGAATGCAACAGCACTGGTGTGCAGGACTACTGCTAGCCCGAGAGTGGTGGCCAAAAGGTGAGGGACAATACCGGCCGTACAGCCGATCGCGGCGAACACGCTGGCTTTCCGCCCATGAATGAGGCCGGTCGAGACGGTGAACACCACGCCCGTTCCCGGAATCACAACGACGATCAGAGACGTGACAAGGAACTCAAGAGTGATCATGTGAGGAATTTCCTAAACGGCGCAGCAAGACTATGGGCGAAAGAGTCACGGCGCCGGGCGCGCATAGCTTACCGTGAGCATCTCCCATTGATGCCCGTCGGGCTCGTTCCAATAGACCATGCGGCCTCCGTATTGCGAATTGACTTGCATATCCTCAGGGCCACGAACGGTGCTGCGGTACCTAATTCCAGCCGCCTTGATGCGCTGGAGAATCGAATCAAATTCTTCCTCATCGACTCGGAAGCAGAAGTGTTGGATCGGAAAGGGTCCGTCATCATCGATGAAGTCGAGAGTCAATCCGTCATTAACGTATACGGGCGAGAACGGTCCGGCACCCGTTTCCGCCCAGCGCACACCAAGCAGGTCCGCAAGACGCTTGGCCGAAATGCGTTGATTTCGCGCTGACACGAGGACGTGATCCAGTTCTATCGCCACTTGCGGGCCTTCGCAGTTTTCGGGGCTGGTAAGGTGGTTACGTCTGAGCGACGCCTAACGATCAAGATGAGCGGCGCGACGCTCCGATTAGCGCGAAGTAAAAGAAACTTGCCGGCGCGTTCGTTCGAACGCCGGTTGGGCGTCATCGAACGCTTGCCATGTATGTCGATGCGGCGAGGCGGCATGTAGCGGAAAGCGCGCCATTCAAAGTGAAAATACGTGGCCCGTTGCGGAACGCAAATAACCGATAGAGATGATAAAGATCGGCGCGAGCCTCCGACACAACTAGCTCATTGCGCGAAACGAAGAACGGAGTTTCTCGACCATATTTTGTGGTCTTAACCTCTATCAGGCGTTCTCGTCCAGACTCCTCGAAAGACAGAATATCAAAGCCGTCGCCATCACCTCGAACGCGAGATGTATGCACTATTTTGGAGGCAAGGCTCTCTCGTCCTGCTTGTATGAGACGGGCACGCTCGAACTTGACTACAAACTCTTCACCAGCGATTCCGAGTGAACGATTTCGAGCTTCGCGCTCGAGATAATTGACTGATAGTGTGCCACGAGGAATTGGCGATTGCCTTACCGCCGACGGCGGTGCAGTGGACCTTGGTGGTTCTGTTAGAACTGAAAGAATATCCTCGACTTCGGGAACGACAATTGGTCGGTCAGCATCTGCGGCGGCCAGCATCACGAGCTTCTGATCTTCCATCAGACGATCAGCCACTACTTCATATAGCAGGTGCTGATAGTTTGAACGAGGCTTATAGCCAGCAATGTAGGGGAACCCAAGATCAATCAGAACAGCGCTGACGTTCGCGTGTTTGAATTCAATAGATTGT
>DATHJP010000361.1:0-2165 GCA_035489695.1 Terriglobales bacterium | reverse complement strand
CAGGAAGCAATGACAGGGTTTATTTACCAATAGGTCGATATTAGGATCATGCCCGCTCGTCGATCCGTGGTTACGAAAGGATTCCAAAATCATAAGGAGGTGAGTTTGCACTTGGCAAAACGTGATAGATCTCTGTGAAGTGCATACTCCTCGAAAGGGAAAACAAATATGAAAAAAACGAAGAACCAAGCAGTAACAATAATCGCACTGACAATAATCTTAAGCGCGCTTGCGCTAGTGTCAGCGGATGCGGCACAGTGGAATGCTACCGTGGGAGCGCAGAGTAACGACAAAGGAGATCAGGCTTTGGCGTTCCTTCCAAATGAAATCTGGATTCACGCGGGCGACCAAATCACGTGGACGTTCGACGCGGACGAGATCCATACCCTGACATTTCTAACAGCCGACCAGCCGCGCCCATTTTTTGCTGATGGGTGTCCGGGTTTTTCGACCGATCCGGCCACCTACGATGGTTCGACCTGCGTGACCACTCCCCCAATGGTAAGGGGACAGACTTTCACCGTAATTTTCCCGACTGCCGGAAATTTCAAGCTCGTCTGCCTGGTCCATGAAAATATGACTGCAGTGGTTCATGTTTTCGATCTTGCCGAAACACTTCCGCACGATCAGGCTTTCTATGACCATCAGGCTGCTAGTCAGCGAAACGAATTGCTTTCGGATGGCCACCGCCACGCGCACGGGCATCGGTCGCAAGACAACTCACCTCACGCAGTGACCGCCGGCATCGGTGCGGTCACGGCGAAGGCAGGCGGCTCCAACACCGTTTCGATCCTGCGCTTTTCCAACCACAATATTGAAATTCATGCCTGGGAAACTGTCGAGTGGGATAACCAGGATCCGGTCACGCCGCATACCATTACCTTTGGGACCGAACCGGTGGGAGACCCTGAGCCTCCTTCCCCCGACGTGACGGTCGATCCGGATGGGGCCCGGCACGCTATCATCGATTCCACTGCCGACAGCACTCACTCGGGGTTCATCGTTGCGGCGCCGCAAGAAAGGCTTGGGCTCCCTCAGGCGCCTCTCGGCGTGACACGTTTCCGCGTCACTTTCCCGAACCCCGGAATCTTCCCTTACATCTGCGCCCTGCATGACGAGATGGGCATGGTTGGGCAGGTGACTGTCACTCCCTAAGAGAATTTTTTTGTGAGTAGAGGGTGTAGCCTTCCGGCAACCGCGGCAGGCGAAGGAGCTGTTTCCTGAATATAACTGAGGGCAGGAGCAAACTCATTGCCGCTATGCTCCATCCGGCATACCAAATCAATGGTCGCTTGATGACAAGCTCTTCTCGCTAATCCTCCGTGGTTCAGCGAACTACCCGACGAATAACAAGTTTCCTTTGTAACCGCGCTTGGCATCTGCCCTGAGCGGAAGTCGAATGGGTCCAACACCGCAATTGAAGGCGGACGTGACGGTTGGGAATTCATCGCCGGACTCGATCGCTGAGAAACCCAGTCGAACAGGTTTCTTAGAATCTTTTCTTTAGCTGAACGTACCAGAACCGGCCTTTGATCGTGGCAAGCGAGTTGTCGTAGTTGTTCCCGAGGGCTCCAGCCACAAACGGCGGATCGAAATCGAACACGTTCTGCATCCCAAGGGAGATCGTGTTGTTATTCAACCAAGCGCGCCATCCACAGGGGTTGTACTCAGCCGTGGAGACAGGCATCACGTTTTTCTCATTGCCATCCCTTATCTTGACATTCTTACCGCCATCCTTGGCGAAGCCGGGCACCTCGGCTGCAGCTGGCCCTGAAAGGTTGAACGTATAAGATGCCATTAGGTCAAGAGTAGTCCACGCGGACACTTTCCGCGCTCGCCAAGGACGAGGTCCACTTCTCGGCATTTGTGGTTTGGCTGGCTCGGAGGAACCAGTGGGATCTGAGGTCAGAACTTGGTTTTCATCTTCATACTGGCCGGTGTAGTGGACGGTTGCGCCGGTATCGAACCCAGCGAGCCACGTACCAGCTGGGCCATCGTAGAATACGCTGGCATAGGCGCGATTGTGCGGCAACGAGCCGGTAAACGAAGGGCCCGACACAAATTCGCCCGAAAGCCCAATTCGTTTGCTAACTGGAGTCGCCTGAAACTCGAAGCGCGACAAATAGGTGGCGTTAAGGGTAAAGGTTAATCTGCCAACATCCCCG
>DATHJP010000360.1:0-8353 GCA_035489695.1 Terriglobales bacterium | reverse complement strand
GCCCTACCAAAAGGGCCGCAGCTACGAAGACTACGTGGGGCAGGCGGGATTGGAGCGCCTCGGGAAAAAAAAGTGGCGGCACCACGTCAAAAAAGTCGTCAAGCAACTCAAAGCTGCATTGCAGGCTGACTATATTGTGCTCGGGGGAGGCAATGCCCGACTCCTCAAGAGGCTTCCGCCAAGCACACGCCTGGGAAATAATGCAAACGCGTTTCCAGGCGGATATCGTCTTTGGGCCAAGCGTTACAGTGGTTTAACTCATGATCGGTTTGTCCACTAACTCATGACCCGGACACCTACTAACGTGAATCCACCCGAACATTCCGTCGCATTCGGCGCGCCCGGTATCGCGCCGCGTTGGACATCCAGCGCAAAGGAGGGTCTTGGCACCGCTTATCATACGAGTTGCCGGGTCTGGTTCACGCTGAGCCACGGCATCGTCAACGAAATTTATTACCCCACGGTTGACCAGCCGAACACGCGCGATTTTCAATTCCTGATCAGCGACGGGGAAACATTTTGTCACGAGGAAAAGCGAGACTTGGATCACCGGATCGAATACCCGGAACGCGACTGTCCTTTCTACCGGCTCACCAATTCGGAACGCAGCGGACGCTACCGGCTGATCAAGCACGTCCTGACCGATCCGCACCGGTCGGTACTGCTCGTGCATACCAAGCTTGAGATTCTCGATGACTCGTTACGAGGGAAATTGCATCTCTACGCACTACTGGCTCCGCACCTCGCGCGACACGGCGCGGGCAACTCCGGTTGGTGTTCTGAAATCGGCGGCAACAAACTACTTCATGCCGAGCGCAAGAGTTTGCATCTGGTTATGGGATGCAGCAGCGGATTTTTGCGGCGGTCGGTCGGCTATGTCGGGGCGAGCGACGGGTGGCAGGATCTGATGGACAATTTCAAGATGGACTGGGAATTCCCTGTCGCGGAGGAAGGCAACATCGCTCTGACCGGCGAAATCAAGCTTCAGGACGGCGATGAGTTCGCGATTGCGATTGCCCTGGGCGGAAGCTACCAGAGCACCGTGGCGAAGTTGCTGCAATCGTTGGCGGCTCCGTTTGATGTTCACCGCGAAACTTATGTTCGACAGTGGCAACGCACGGTGGTCAATCCGAAGTATGATTTCAGCGATGATACGTCAGACGGCGGTCACATGTATCGGTTGAGCCGCTGCATCCTGCTCGCACATGAGGACAAAACGTTTCAAGGCGCACTGGTCGCGTCGATGAGCATCCCGTGGGGAGAGACCAAAGACGACAAAGATCTCGGCGGTTATCATCTGGTTTGGACCCGTGACCTGGTGCAGAGCGCGACCGCACTTTTGGCGACGGGCCAGACAGGAACGCCTCTGCGGGCTTTGATCTGGCTTGCGGCCATTCAACTGCCGGATGGACGGTTCCCGCAGAATAGCTGGATCAATGGCGAGGCGTATTGGTGCGGTGTGCAACTCGACGAGGTCGCCGCCCCCATCTTGCTGGCGTGGCGTTTGCATTGCGGAGGTGCCTCGCTGGGCCGGTTCGATCCGTGCGTCATGATTTTCCGGGCAGCGGCCTTTCTCATCCGGCAGGGTCCGGTGACCGCCCAGGAACGCTGGGAGGAAAACGCGGGCTATTCGCCGTCCACCCTTGCCACTGTGATTGCCGGCCTGGTTTGTGCCGCGGAATTCGCCAAACAATGCCATGAAACGGGCACTGCGAATTTTATTCTGGAGTATGCTGACTGGCTGGCCGCGCACGTAGAAGAATGGACTGTGACAACGTGTGGCGAGTCGGTCGAAGGTTTTCGGCGTCACTACATTCGGATCAATCCAACTGATCTTCAGACGCCCGATCCCCACGCCGATCCCAATACAACGATACTCGCAGTCGCCAATGGCGGCGGTCTTCATCCTGCAAGGAACATTGTGGGCGGCGATTTTCTTCACTTGGTGCGGCTGGGCATTCGTGCCGCGAATGATCCCGTCGTAAGCGATTCGCTCGAAGTCATTGATCGCGTGCTCAAGCACGACCTGCCGCAAGGGCCAGGCTGGCGGCGGTACAATCATGACGGCTATGGGCAGAAGGATGACGGCAGCGCTTTCGATGGGACGGGCGTCGGTCGTTCGTGGCCGATCTTGACGGGCGAGCGCGGCCACTACGAACTCGCGGCCGGACGTGATCCAATGCCTTTCATTTCGACGATGGAAAAGTTCGCCAACGCAGGCGGCATGATCAGCGAGCAGTTGTGGGACGCCGCTGACCTGCCGGAGGGACATATGAGTCGCGGCCTGCCAACGGGTGCGGCCATGCCATTGTGTTGGTCCCATGCTGAATATGTCTCACTCGTGCGCAGCGCTCACGACGGCATCTGTTTTGATCGAGTCGAGCCGGCATTTCAGCGCTATGTCGTCAAGCCGGTGCGGAGTCGGCATGAAATCTGGAGTTTCCGCCATCCGCTTCGCCGTATGTCTCCTGGAAAAATCCTGCGCATCATCGTAATGGCCGAGGCAGCCATCCGCTGGTCAACCAATGATTGGGCGAGCACCAACAGCGTGAATACCACCAATAACAGCACGCTGAATTTGTGGTTCGCCGATCTTCCAACGGAGAACTGTCTTGGCGACGTGATGATCGAGTTTACGTTTTTCTGGAAACAAGATGAGCGCTGGGAAGGCAGGAATTATTCAGTCGCGGTCAGCGGACCAAAGTAACGGCGCGTTTGCGATGTGGAAGAGTAACAGGAATGAGCGTGCTGAGAATCAAAACCAAAACTGCTGGCTCCGAAGGAAAGCGGATGCCAACGGCAGGCCCCTCGCCGATTGTGCTGACGATTGGGCATTCCACACGCACGCTCGCTGAATTCATCCGCCTGCTCCAGGCACACGCTGTCACTTGCGTGGTGGATGTGCGGACGGTGCCGCGCTCCCGGCACAACCCACAGTTCAACAAGGCTTCGTTGCCGCGGGTATTGAAGAAGGCCGGCTTGGGCTACGTTCACCTGCCGGGACTCGGCGGGCTGCGTCATGCGAAGCGTGATTCGCCCAACATGGGCTGGCGAAATGTTTCCTTTCGAGGTTATGCGGATTACATGCAAACGCAGGAGTTTGAGCAGAGCCTCCAAGAACTGATCCAGTTGGCGAACAAGAACCGGATTGTATTGATGTGCGCCGAAGCGGTGCCATGGCGCTGTCATCGTTCGCTCATCGCCGATGCTTTACTGGTTCGGGGAATCCGTACGGAGGATATCATGAGTCCAACTCGTCGCCAGGTTCACACGCTCACGCCCTTTGCCAAAGTCCGCGGCGCCACGGTCACGTATCCGGTCGAGGTCCCACGCAGCACTCCAAATAAGCCATCGGCCAAACGCCCGCAATCACGCCAAAAAAGAAACCCGATTCACAGTCGAACTTGATTTTTCATGCAGGCATTCGACGAAGTCCATCGAGCGATCCACTATCCACCGGATCGCCGTCTTCGTGTTTGGATGAATCCCTGGTTTGTTTTCGCGTTTGTCGTTGTCGCTCTCGCTCCAGTCGCGATTGCGTGGGGACAATATCTGATCGCCGGCCTGCCAACGGAAACTTACCTGCCGCCAATCAATCTGGGAAATCCTCCGACTCCGCATGGTTTCCCCGCGTGGTTGCGGCTGACCCATTTTGTGAACTTCTTTTTTCTGCTGCTCCTGGTCCGCAGCGGACTCTCCATTTTGATGGATCATCCGCGACTTTATTGGAACCGTCATTGCACGCCGAACTCGGAGTGGGTGCGATTCACGCCGCTGAAAGTTCCGACCGACCGTTTGTGGACGGCGAAGGACGATGCCCGTTACATTTCCCCGTGGCTGGCTTTGCCTGGATACCGGCACACCGTGGGCATGGCGCGAGCGTGGCATTTCCTCTCGGTTTACGGATTTCTGCTCAACGGTTTCATTTTCATCGCGTTGCTTTTTTTCACCGACCAATGGAAGCGCCTGGTTCCGGTCTCATGGGAAATCATTCCCGCCGCCTGGAAATCTTTTGTCTATTACGCCACCTTCCATCTGCCGGCGGAACCAAACGGCTTCTATCAATTCAATCCACTGCAACAAATTTCATATTTCGCCGTCGTTTTCGTCATGACACCGCTGTCCATGTTAACCGGCATAGCGATGTCCCCGGCGGTTGATAATCGGTTTCCGCTTTTCCCGAAGCTCTTCGGGAGCAGGCAGGGAGCGCGATCCATTCATTTTATTTTGGTGATTGGTTATCTGTGCTTTCTGATGGTGCATGTGGGGCTGGTCGCGATCACTGGATTTGTGAGAAACATGAACCACATCGTTACCGGGCGCGATGACACGCAGCCCATCGGGGCGATCCTCGGCCTCGTCGCCATTGGCCTCGCAATGCTTGCATGGGGCGTCTTTCACTTTGTCGCATGGAAATATCCTCGCACCATGCAGCATGTCTATAAAGCCCTCGCCGAGTTATTTCATTGGAATGTATTGAGCCGTCTCAAACCCGATGAACATTATGCACAAAAGGACATTTCTCTTTTCTTCTGGCCAAATGGAAAGTTGCCAGTTTCCAACGAATGGAAGCAGCTCGCGGCGAATGGATTCCAGGATTTCAAATTAAAGATTGGTGGTTTGGTGGAAAACCCGATTGAGCTTTCACTTAAGGAACTTCGCGCGCTCGGCAAGGAGGAATACATCTCCATGCATCACTGCATCCAGGGCTGGTCGGGAATCGCGCAATGGGGCGGGCTTCCGTTCAAACGGTTGATCGAGATCGTCAAACCGCGGCCCGAAGCCAAAGTCGTGGCTTTTTATTCCTACGGCGACGCGCTGTATGGCGGGGAATACTATGACACGCAAACCATCGAAACGGCGCTCAAAGCGAGATGCTTGCTCGCCTATGAGATGAACCAGGCTCCGCTGCCGGAAGTGTATGGCGCTCCGTTGCGATTGCGCGTTGAAAACCAGCTCGGGTATAAAATGGTAAAATGGATTGAGCGCATTGAATTCGTCAAAACGGAGAAAACTCTCGGCAAGGGAGAAGGAGGCAAAAATGAGGACGATGAATACTTTGACATCCTTCCCAACATTTGAAGCGTCCTTCCCGGCCACGTTGGCCGCTACGATATGATCGCGTACAAAATATCAAAGCATGCGAGAATCCTTTTTGTGGGCATCAATCCGCATCCTGGTTCGCATCGGCGCGGCGTGCCTTTTTCCAACAACAAGATGTTCTGGTATCTGCTCAACCGGGCCGGGTTGCTGGATGAAGTTGAAAGTGACCTCAAGAGTGATGAAACGCTCAGACACATTTACGATAAAAAGTTCATTCCGAAATATGCACTGAACTTTGTGAATCTGGTGGACCGGCCCACGATAGACGTGACACAACTGAACAGAGGTGAGGAGCAGGCGGGCATAAAGCGCGCACTGGAAACCATTCGCACGCAGAGGCCCAAGGTCGTTTGTTTCATCGGCAAGATCACTCTCAACACATTTCAAGGCAGTCGGGCCTGCGACTACGGCTGGCAGGAGAACATCGGAAACGCCAAGGTTTATCTGATGCACTTTCCGATCCGAGGTCCAGCGTCTATCCGCGTGAGAGAACTGAGAGAAGTGAAACGAGCCAGTCGATTTACTCGACCAATGGTTCACCGTAGGGAAGCTCCTCAGATTGTTGTTCCACCAAAGTCCTCTAGCCAGTAACGGGCCAATACTGCCAACAAGGCAACCGCGCTCACGCGGTTCCACACCGTGATGGATGGATGCGGTGACAAAGCATCCGACACCGAACAAATGGCGAAAGCTTCTTGGAAATCCGAAGAACGGAAAGTCAGCATCGGAACAAATCGAGCCGCCGCCGAAACATAAAGTCCCGGTTCGCACCCGCACATCGGGTCCAGTACTGCGGATACACGCCTCTTTGAGACGCAAACTGTTGTGGCACGACAGAAGCTAAAGAATGTGTGAAGCCGAAGGGGAGTTGTCGTTCGGCTTTGATTGAGATGCCGTAGGTGAGAACCAAACAGAGTACGGAAAACAAATATGATCGGTGACTATATTGTCGTTGCTTTTGTGTACGCGATCGGACTGTCGTTCTTAGGCTGCATTCACCATTTTTGGTTGCGTGACGCGTTCAGAGAGGAAACGCCGCCGCTTGATGGCCTTGTCGAAAACGAAGGGAGAGGTGAAAGCCACTCCGTCTTGAACGACTCCAGTTCGAATGCCGGCTGTCAGCCCTCCCACTTTGCGATTGAGGCATCTTCACGCAGTCAACGAAATAACCGCGAACCCTTCAACCCAGGCGCGACGACGCTTGTCGGACGCAAGCCGGAGTCAGAGAAGAAAATGTTTCTCCGAGAGAGAATACCCGCGTTGTCACAAACCTTAATAGAGAGCAGCGCCAGCCGGTCAAGCGCTACGAGGACAAAGCCATGCAACACTACAAGTATCTAATCATCGGTGGCGGTATGACTGCCGACGCGGCAGTGCAAGGGATTCGCAGCGTTGACGCAGCCGGCAAGATCGGAGTCATCGGCGCGGAATCCGATCCGCCGTACAATCGTCCGCCTCTCTCGAAGGCACTTTGGAAAGGAGAATCAGTCGATACGATCTGGCGCAAACCAGACCAGCAAGACGTGACGTTTCATCTGGGCCGCACGGTGACTGCGATTGAGCCGGCCAACAAGCAAGTTGTCGATGCGCAGGGCGACCGGTACTCGTGGAAGAAGTTGCTTCTGGCCACAGGTGGTTCACCGCGGCGATTGCCCTTTGGCGACGATCATATCATCTACTTTCGAACGTTGGCGGATTATCGACGACTCCGAGCACTGACTGAAAAAGGACAGCGCTTTGCGGTGATTGGTGGTGGATTCATTGGCTCAGAAATCGCGGCCGCCTTGACGCTGAATCAAAAGAAAGTGGTGATGCTTTCCCCTGGCAAGAGCATCGGAGACCGCGTCTTTCCGTACGACCTCTCTCAGTTCGTGTCCAACTTCTATAGAGAGAAGGGTGTTGAAGTTTTAACCGGCGAAAGGGTTTCTGGTTTGGAAACACGAAGCGACCAGTTCGCGGTGAAGACGAGCAGCTCGCGAGAAATCCTGGTTGACGGGGTTGTGGCGGGAATCGGAATTGAGCCGAACGTCGAAGTCGCCCAAGCGGCAAGCCTGAACGTGGAAAACGGAATCGTCGTGGACGAACTTCTGCGCACCAGCCATCCCGACATCTATGCAGCGGGTGACGTTGCCGCGTTTCATAACCCGGCGTTGGGAAAACGCATTCGCGTCGAACACGAGGACAACGCCAACACCATGGGACGGTTGGCGGGACGGAACATGGCGGGCCAGTCCGAGCCGTATCATCACCTGCCATCCTTTTACTCCGACATGTTCGAGTTGGGATACGAAGCCGTCGGCGAATTGGATTCACGTCTCGAAACATTTGCCGATTGGAAGCAGCCCAACAAGGAAGGCGTCATCTACTACCTGCAAAATGGCCGCGTGCGTGGCGTGCTGCTGTGGAACGTGTGGGGACACGTGGATGCCGCGCGCGAATTGATCGCTGAACCTGGTCCGTTCCGCGCCGAAAACCTCGAGGGCCGCCTCAAGTAACAGGAGCAATTATGAATCTAAATACGCTTTCAAAAAAGAATGCCCTGCTGGAGTTAGCGGAGTTCGGCCAGTCCATCTGGCTGGACTACACGCGGCGCGATCTGATCCTCAGTGGCGAACTGCGGCGATTGATCGAGGAAGATGGATTGCGCGGGATGACCTCCAATCCATCGATCTTCGAGAAGGCCATTGTCGGCAACCAAATTTACGAGGAAGACATTCGGGCCATGACTTTCGACGGACAGAGTCCAAAGATGATTTACGAAACTCTCAGCCAGCGCGACGTGCAAGGCGCGGCCGACGAATTTCGGTCCGTGTACGATAAGACGGACGCACGGGATGGATTTGTGAGTTTGGAAGTCAATCCACACTTGGCGCATGACACTAAAGGTACGATCGTGGAGGCCCGTCGTTTGTGGCGAGCGCTGAAGCGGCCCAACGTGTTCATCAAAGTCCCGGCGACGGCCGAAGGGCTGCCCGCCATCCAGCAACTCACCAGCGAAGGCATCAACGTCAACATCACGTTGCTCTTTGGATTGCCACGTTATCGGCAAGTAGCCGCGGCTTACATCGCTGGCATCGAAGAGCGTGCGAACGAGGGGAAGTCTGTCGGGCATGTTGCTTCGGTGGCCAGCTTTATTGTGAGCCGCATTGATTCGCTGGTTGATCCGTTGCTGGAAAAACTCATCGCGCAAGGCGGCCAGGTGGCGGATGTCGCGAAGAAGGTGCGTGGGCAAGTTGCCATCGCCAGCGCG
>DATHJP010000359.1:0-2625 GCA_035489695.1 Terriglobales bacterium | reverse complement strand
CGGCCCCAGTTCCCTTCCGAAACCGGACTGTTTGTAGCCTCCCCATGGTGCTTCCACGTAGGTGGGCTGCATGTGGTTTACCCATACGACACCAGCACGAAGCGCCTTCACCGCTCGGAAAGCCTTGAAGATGTCTCGCGTCCATACGGCTGCGGCCAGGCCGTAAGGTGAATCGTTCGCGATCTTGACCGCATCTTTTTCATCTTCAAAAGGAATCACAGTTGCGACGGGACCGAATATCTCTTCGCGCGCAATCCGCGCACTGTTATCGACGTCATAAAAGATTGTCGGTTCGACGTAGTAGCCTTTGGCAAAATTCTCCGCACGTCCGCCGCCGCTGGCCAGTTTGGCTTCCTTTTTGCCAAGGTCCTGATACGAACGTACCCGATCGTATTGCTCCTTGCTTACGAGCGGACCCATTTTCGTATCGCGGTCCAAAGGCGCGCCCAGCTTGATTTTCTTCGCCTTCTCCGCCATGGCATCTACAAATTTCTTGTAAATCGGTTTCTGCACTAGGATTCTGCTTCCAGCAGAGCAGACTTCACCCTGATTGATGAAGACACCAAAGAGCGCACCATCAATGGCAGCCTCGAAATCCGCGTCGGCAAAGAAAATGTTCGGTGACTTGCCACCCAATTCGAGTGTAACCCGCTTCACTGTATCGGCGGCCATCTTGACAATCATCTTGCCGACCGCGGCGCTCCCCGTGAATGCGATCTTGTTGACATCGGGATGCTGAACCAGCGGTGCACCACAGCTTTCGCCGAAACCAGTGATCACATTCACCACACCCGGAGGCAAACCTACGTCCGCCAGCCAATTCGCCATCTCCAAAGCGGTGAGGGGCGTCTGCTCTGCGGGCTTGAGCACGCATGTGCAGCCCGCCGCTAGCGCCGGCGCGAGTTTCCATGCGGCCATCAAGAGAGGATAGTTCCAAGGAATGATCTGCCCAGCAACGCCAATGGGTTCCTTCAAGGTAAGGCTCATGGCATTGTCAGGAACCGGGTTGACGTATCCCAGAATTTTGGTAGCCAGCCCACCGTAATATTCGAAGCAGGTAGCAACGTCGGCGATATCGAATTCCGCCTCAACAAGCGGCTTGCCGCAATTGCGAGCTTCCAGTTCGGCCAGCAGCGCGGCATTTTGACGAATTTTCTCCGCGAGCCGGAATAGAACTCGACCTCGCTCTTGTGCAGTAGTCTGCGCCCAGGGGCCGTCCTCAAAAGCAGCTTTGGCTGCGGCCACGGCGCGATTTACATCTTCAGCATTGGAATCTGGAACCTGCGCGATGATTTCTTCGCTGGCGGGGTCGTACGCAGGAAATGTTTTGTTCGACTTGCTGGCGACCCATTCGCCATTGATATACATCTGATAAGTGCGGACTTCAGTTTTTACCCCGCCTGGCATAAGAACCTCCGGCTATGCTCCCAATTCCGCGTGAGCAGACACTTGCTGGTTTTTGCGACGGCCGTATACAAAAAAGAAGAACGCGGCCATGCCAACGAAAAACAATGTGCCTCCGAACATCCAAATTTCATAAGACCAAAGCGAGCTAATCTGTTGGGCAGGGAAAAATACAAGCACAATTCCCAGAATCGTGGTTAACAGTCCACTGACGCCAGCAAAGATCAATGTGGCTTTACGATAACGTCCCCGTACGAAACTCTTCCCCATCGCAAGTTTGAGCAGCGCGGCGAACATGTAAAGAAATGGAACCAATTGCAGGACGACAGCGAGTGACAGAAGCCTCTGAAACGTTTCCTGCACGCCGCCACGAGCGAAATTCATGATCACCAGAAACATTGAAACCGTCGCATGCACAATGAGCGCGGCATAGGGAGTCGCGTAACGAGGATGAACCTTCGCCATCCACGATGGCATGTAGGAATCCAATCCCGCGACAAACGGGATGCGTGCCGATCCTGCCAGCCAGGCCGAGCCAATACCCGCGATTGAAATGCTGAGCATGAAGGCGAAAGGCACAATGATCCAGGCCATTCCAACCCTGACAGCTATCTGACTTACAGCTTGTACGATGCCTTGTAGCACGCTGATATCGTTCTTCGGTATCGCTACCAACAAAGTAAGAGTTGCTCCGATGTAAAGCGCACCGGAAAGGACGCCGCCCCAAGCGACCGCGTTTGGCAAGGTTCGTTGCGGATCGCGAATTTCGTCGCCCATCACGGATGCCAATTCAAGCCCGACCAAACCAAAGCAGATCACTCCGAACGAGTTCAGCACGAAACGTGGATTCGCAGGAATCTGGAAATCAGCCGCAGTCACAGTCGTCCCAAACCGCAGCCAGACCACCACTCCCAAACCAATCAATCCAGCGGCGGCGATTCCGGTTCCGATGCCGCCGAGATTATTAATCCACTTTCCGACTCCGAGACCGACAATGTTCAGGACGACCAGCACGATCAGGAGTGAAACCGATGCGGCCAAGGCGAAAGTTTTATTGTCCGCCAGCGCGTGATGAGCTGGCCCGAGGACAAACACTGAGACGCCCACGAAGTACAGCATTACGGTCGGCACATACAGCATGTTATTGGTCCAGTAGCACCAACCGGAAAGAAATCCGTGGAAATCGCCGAAGACTTCTTTGGCCCATAGGTAAACTCCACC
>DATHJP010000358.1:0-6012 GCA_035489695.1 Terriglobales bacterium | reverse complement strand
CCTGTGATCGTCGGCGGGGAATTGTCATCCATCTTCACCAACCTGGACGCAAAAACATGCGATCCGCTTGTTGGTGACTCTCTTAGCACCTTGGTAACTGGAGCTTCACCCCGCATTTTTGCGACAATAGATGTCTCCAATGGACCAGCAGAACTTACCTGGAATGCACCTGCCTACGCCTAGCCCCTTGTGGTGGCAGAAGACACAGGCGCAGGTGCGGGCCTTGCCGGTGAAGGCATGGCTTGTGTTAGGGCTGTTTCTGGTAGCCGCTCTGTTTATGGGCCTGCATACCGCTTTTGCGGCCAAGGATTCCATTCTCCACGTCAAAGTACAACACGGTTTTCGCAGCGCGCTGTTGTCGGTGTGGATTGATGGGGAACTGGCTTACTCCAGCAAACTGACCGGTTCGATGAAGAAGAAGCTGGGCTTGATCCCGGAATCTGTGCAGGGAAATTTGGCGCAAACCATTCCCCTGGTTTCCGGCACTCGGGAACTACGCGTCCGTGTGGAGACCCCGGATGGATCCGTCCAGGAGCAGACCATCAGTGCGGAGTTTGTCCGTAACGGCGAACGGACCCTCTTCGTGATTGCTAAGCGCACCGATTTTTCCATGAACTGGCAGGACCTTCCCGTCCCGGTAGCTGAATCCGCTTCCACTTTGGGATGGATGGCCCGTTACACCAGCACCCTTCTGCTTACCGCAGCCGGGTCCATCATTTCAGCTCTCACCGGATACGCCATCCGCGAACTGCCCAAGCAACTCGCCGCCCGCCAGACAGAGACACCCAAAGCCTAAGAGCTCAAGCCTGGGAACTCCTACTCTGAAGTGACAAGGGAAGGGGTTGGAACTACTGCTTGGACTTGCTGTGGCGGTTGACTTTCTCCGCAGTGGGACGAATACGCCGCTTGATCTTTTCTTGCTCTTTGCGGGCTAAAGCTTCGGTCTCGGCAATCTCATCTTCACTGGGTGCGCGCTGTAGAGCAGCATCGGCTAACTGCAACCAGCGCGCTCGGTCATTATCGCCGGGCTGGCTGCGCCTACCGCGCTCATCAGCGGGCATTGTGGGGTGACCGCTAGCGTCATCGTCGGGTGGTTGGGCTGGTTTATTAAACGTCATGCTACATGCCGTCAATATGATGGCACGTTTCCCTGTGGATGTTCGATACAGTACATAATGTATTTTCGCAATAGGTACCCGCATCAACTTGGCGCGTAAAGGCCTGCCAAATCACACGTTATCTCTTCGGTAATACCCTATCTTGTGTATCCCATTGAAGGGAGAACCTTTGTAAGATACCGAACATTCTAAGGGTCCCCGAGGTTTCCCTTGGCCACGCTATTACGAATGCCCAAGCCTGAGAGCCGGGAACAAGAAGAAGCTGACCTGGCAGCGTACACGGCCCGCTGGCTACAGCTAGCCGACGCCGCGCTCTCCGCTACCGATAAGGCGGTAAAAGCCCTCGAAATTGCTCGGGAAGAACAAGAGCACATCCGCCGCGACATTAAGCGCAGGCTCGCAAACTACAGCAAACTTAAGCGACGCAGGATCAAGAAGGTCGGCTAAAAACATCGAGACACTATTCAGCTTCTACAATCTTGACCCGGGCTAACCCCTGAGTTAATCTCAAGTTCGCGGAACCGGGATCCCCACCAGAGTAGTCAGCTAGCCTTCCCGAACTGCAGCTTGAGAATGTTTAACTGGGCGCTCGCATCTGTCGCGTGTTCCCAGACACAGCGCATCGGCGCCCGCGGACGAGTCAAGTTTCCAGTTCGGCATCCAAGGTCTCTTGAGGAACGAACATCAGTGAAGTCGGCCAACGGAAAAAACGGCGCCCCGCCCCAACTCGAAAAATCTCCCACAGGGATCGAAGGTCTTGACGAAGTCACGGGCGGCGGATTGCCCACTGGGCGTCCCACCATCGTCTGCGGTGGTCCGGGATGCGGTAAGACCATGCTGGGCATGGAGTTTCTGGTCCGCGGCGCAACTCTATTCGACGAGCCCGGCGTGTTCATGGCATTTGAGGAAACTCCGGAGGACTTAACGCAGAATGTAGCCTCACTCGGTTTCGACCTGAAAGACCTGGCGGCACGAAAAAAACTGTTTCTCGACTATGTGCACATTGAGCGCAGCGAGATCCAGGAAACTGGTGAATACGATCTGGAAGGCCTCTTCATCCGTTTGCAACACGCCATTGATTCGGTCGGGGCCAAACGTGTGGTTCTCGACACCCTGGAGGCACTCTTCTCGGGCTTCTCCAATCAGGGCATTCTTCGCGCAGAACTGCGCCGTCTGTTTCGCTGGCTTAAAGATCGAAACATGACCACCGTCATCACCGCCGAGCGCGGCGATGGCGCCTTGACCCGCTATGGCCTGGAAGAATACGTCTCCGATTGTGTCATCGTGCTGGACCATCGGGTCGCCGGTCAGCTATCCACTCGACGGCTGCGAATAGTCAAATATCGCGGCAGTGTGCACGGCACCAACGAGTACCCGTTCCTCATCGATGAGCATGGAATCTCCGTGCTTCCCATTACGTCCCTCGGTTTGAACTATCATGCATCTACCCAGAGAGTCTCCAGCGGAATCCCCGATATCGACCAGTTACTCGAGGGCAGAGGCTACTACCGTGGCAGCACGATTCTTGTGTCGGGAACGGCAGGCAGCGGTAAAACCAGCATCGCGTCGCATTTCGTCGAAGCCGCCTGCAAGCGGCAGGAGCGTTGTTTGTATCTTTCCTTCGAGGAATCGGAGGCCCAGCTGGCCCGGAACATGCGTTCCATCGGAGTCGATTTGGAGCCTTGGGTAAAAAAAGGTTTGCTGCAGTTCCATGGTATTCGCCCTACCGAGCACGGGCTGGAAATGCATCTGGCACGGCTACACAAGATGGTGGATCGGTTCAAACCTCGCGTAGTGGTGATTGATCCCATCACCAATTTGATCTCCGGGGACGGCGACCGGGAGATTCAATCTATGCTGATGCGGCTGATCGATTTCCTCAAAGCAAATCAGATTACCGCAGTTTTTACCAGTCTGACTGTCAGAGGAAAACACGCCGAACAGTCCGAAGTGGGGATTTCTTCCTTGATTGATACCTGGATTGTGCTGCGCGAGTTAGAAGAAAACGAAGAGCGTAATCGCGGTCTCTATGTAGTCAAGTCGCGAGGCATGGCGCATTCCAACCAGGTTCGCCAATTTATCCTGACCGATCACGGAGTTAAATTGGTCTCCTCCTCTCAGAGTACCGGCGGCAGGCTCACCGGCTCAGCCGCCAAAAAGAACCGGCCTGAACCGGCCATCGAACAGAAAAAGCGAAAACAAAAGCGCCAGGGCCAGCAACGCTCGGCCGTAGCGCGCATCCGAAAGACAGCCGCTGCGGATCAAGGGAAACCCTTTCTGACAAGGGCTGCGGGAGAGAATCGGTGAAACGAAAAATACCAGCGCGGCCGGGCAAAAAGTCGGAGTTCTTTGAATTGCGCCTGTACGTTGCCGGGCAGACACCTAAGTCATTGACCGCCCTGAATAACCTGAAGAAAATCTGCAAAGAGCACATGGACGAGCAATATCGCATCGAAGTCATTGATTTGCTGGCCAATCCGCAACTCGCGCGAGGGGATCAAATCCTGGCAATTCCTACCCTGGTACGCAATCTTCCCACGCCGATTCGAAAAATCATTGGCGATCTATCCAATACCGAAAGAGTGCTGGTCGGACTCGACCTCGGCACTCCTGACACCGTAGCAGGAGCCCTATGACATCTATACGCAAACTTCGTTCAAAGAACCCGAAGCCACCGCCACCTTCAACTGCGCCAAACTATAAGCTTCGCCTATTCATAACTGGCAACACGGCTCGTTCAACCCGCTCGGTATTGAACATCCGGTCGATCTGCCAAAAATTTCTTTTGGGACGTTACGATCTTGAAATCATCGATATTTATCAGCAGCCTTCGCTCGCCAGAGAGCACCAGATTATCGCGGCGCCTACGCTCATCAAGGAATTACCTCTCCCCGTGCGGACTCTGGTGGGCGAATTCTCCGATCGCGAGCGCGTGCTTTCGGGACTGGGTCTGATTTATAGCAACGTGTAACGCAATGGCACGAAAGCATAAACAATCAAAATCCGAGTCGACGGAAGTGACGGAACTCCGTGCCCGCCTGCACGAACTCGAAGAGACTCTCCGCGCCATTCGAAGCGGGCAAGTGGATGCTCTAGTCGTTTACGCCCCGGACGGAGGAGACCGCGTCTTTACCCTTCAAGGCGCCGAACATCCTTACCGTGTGCTGGTAGAAGCGATGAACGAGGGCGCGGCTACCATGACCAGCGATGGTTTAGTGCTTTTCGCCAACCAGCATTTCGCCCGCATGCTGGACATACCTCTGGAAAAACTGATTGGCTCTCCCTTGAGCGAGGTGGTACAGCCCGTCGACTATGCCAGCCTGGAAATTCTGCTGCAAAAAGTTCAGGAAGGTCCTCAAAAGGTGGAGAGTGTCTGGCATGTTGGGAAGGATAAACAGAAGCTCCTGCCCGTTTGTCTTTCGCTCAGCCTTGTTCGAGAAGGCGAGTTTCAGGGAGTTTGCGTTATCGCCACTGACCTGACCGAGCAAAGACATAGGGAGCAGGAACTCGCCCAAACCAACTCCGCCTTAATCAATGAAGTAGATAAGAGAATGCGTGTCGAGGACGCCCTCCGTCGCGACGAAGAATCCTTGCGCCAACTCTCGGGCCGTCTGCTGCAACTCCAGGACGAAGAACGCAGACGCATCGCCCGCGATCTTCACGACAGCACAGGTCAGAAGTTGGTCGCTCTCAGCCTCGACTTGACCGTCCTGAATGCTTGTGCTCCCGACCTCCCGCCGAAAGCCAGCGCGGCCGTGAACGAATGCCTGGTGCTGGCGGAGCAGATCAGTTCCGAGATTCGCACGCTCTCCTACCTGCTGCATCCCCCATTGCTTGATGAGGTAGGGTTGGCTTCTGCCGTGCAGTGGTACATCGATGGCTTTACCCGGCGAAGCAACATTCGTATAAATTTGGACTTCCCCTCACAGGTTCCGCGACTGAAGCACGAACTCGAGATCACCTTCTTCCGCATACTGCAGGAGGCCTTAACCAACGTCCACCGCCATTCCGGCAGCAAAGTGGCTACCGTCCGTTTCGTTCTTAGCCATGACGGTGTGACTCTCGAGGTACAAGATAGCGGCCGCCGTGCCGAGCGCACATCGCTCGGTCCCTCCGGCGAACTGGTCGGAACCCTCGGTGTCGGCATTCGAGGCATGCAAGAGCGCGTGCGCCAACTTGGAGGACACTTCGAAGTCAGTTCGAACACCGGCGGCACTACCATCCGAGCCACATTGCCTACGAGCGCTCCGGCTTTCGAGACGCCGCCAGGTCAAACCGCTTAACCACCCGGTCAATTCTTAAATGTCGGCTTCCGTATCTGGTTCAAAGATTACGGCGAACAATCGATAGGCTACAATCGGGATCACGAAGACGCAGCCGATCCCGCCAATGAGGAACATCCAACTCAGCAGGTGAGCGAAAACTGCGATCATAGAGTCAAACACTGAGCAATCCCCCCAGGGTTACGAGCATTATTCCACAAAAAACAAATGAGGGTGGCCCATCCTTTGCTGTTAGCAAAGAGTGGGAAGCACGACATTCCTTATCAGCACGGGATTGGTCTTGTACTCGATGGGTAAGAGAACCCAGCGGAGGTCTACGCGCTTCACAGAGCCGGCGGGGACGCCGGCGCTACGGTCGAGTGCAGCCTCGCAATAAGGAAAGGGCGGCCCTCGCCGCCCTTCGAGTGACAATGCCACACTCCAATGAATGCGGGATAGCGGTTTACGCCGCTTGCTGCCGAATCGAGCTTCGCACCTTATTGCGCGTTGCGTCGTCGATGGTCATATTATGTTTTTCGCGGCCATGCTGCTCGATTTTTGGCATGATTTCTTGTTCGCTGTTTCCGCTCACCTGCCAGTCACAGTTCTTGGGACCTACGTCGGAGCACTTG
>DATHJP010000357.1:0-3400 GCA_035489695.1 Terriglobales bacterium | reverse complement strand
CCGGGAACAGTCGCCGTCGAAGCGCAAGCGGGCCTCGCGCATGAGCAGATCGAAGTCGTAGAGGTTTTCTTGAGACTGCCGGACGAAAAGATAAGTCAGATCCGAGTGGGTCAGGCACTCGAACAGCACCTGTTCGGACGCGTCCGCGCCAATCCCTACGAGGACGAAGCGGAAATGGGCGCCGAGATGTTCGAGCAACGGCTTGACGAATGTCAACTCGTGCGCGTCGTCCGTCACTAAAAGGTCAAGACTCTGGAACCCACCTTCGCCGTTTCGCAGGTGCCCGGCGAAACAGAACTCGCCGTTCAGTGCGGACTGGATCGCCGCAAAATCCCGTAACGACACAACCGGTTCAGCAGCCCCAATCCGAACCAGCAACACCGACTGGTTCGTCTCCGAATGCGCAAATCGCGCCAGGGCGTTCCCGATGAGTCGATCGGGAATCGTTGGGGAAAGGGAAGCCAGAGTTACGATCCGGGCGGCCCGTGTCGCATTACTGCGCAGGGAGGAAGGCGAAGGAAGAGTTGATTCGGCTCGCCGACAACTCAAGTCTGAGAATTCTCTTTTGGCTGCGATATTCATTTCCGTCGCCGACCAGCGACGGAAAGCCGAGCTTCACTTCTCCCTTGGGGTTCAGCAAACCTTGACCGTCAGCCAACCGTAGCTGGTCCAATTCATCTGTTTGCGCGATACGCGGGCCGTCGGATTATCACTGACAATCCGATGAACTTTCGTCGATTCTCTCCTGGCCTGCCCGCCATTCATTGCACCTAATTCGTTATCTGGAATGTATAAGGCACTATTCATGCCGTCAAAGGAACCTTCGCAAATTTTGGAAAGTATATTTTTGACCGATCGCTTTGCGATTCAGTTCCGTTGTGCTAATTTGGTTGTCGCGAACTGCATTCAATCACCCGGACAGCAATTCGCTCCTGAACGCGTTCCTTTCTTCCGTCCCCCGCAATCCCGTTTTGAACCGGCCTCGTCTATCGCGTGCACCCTGGCACACCGCACGCCGCAAGCGACACTTGCCTGGATTCGCGCGCGGCCAGGGTGGATTCAAGATTGGAGCGCGGACAGCCATGTCCGCGCGTTCCTGGCCTCAGATCAAGTTTGCAGACTCAAATCAGTCCGACCGCCCGGCCGGCCATTTCTAAAACCGCCAACGCCGTATCAATATCCTCCGCCGTGCGAGCCGCCGTCACTGTAATCCACAGCCGCGCTTTGGCTGCGGGGACAGCAGGTGAGAGGAGGCATTCAACCATCCTGGTTCCAGCATTTCTGGGGAGCGTAGGACTGTTCCATTGCCTCTTCTCTCCCCGAACAGACCGCTGCCTGGATTCGTTCCTTAGCATCGGTGAGCGCGCCAAGGCGCATCGGTTTGAGCGGACTAAAGACACGTATCCGCACCCCCTCAGGCGGGTTCTTCGCTAAATCCAGAGCAGCGTTTAGCGTCAGGTGTTCTCGAGATGTCCAAGCCGTGCCCACAGCGGGAAACTGAGGATAAGCCAGGCGACCCAGAAAACGCGGTCTTGCCGTGAAACGGGAGTCGGCACTGTGTGTTAGAACAAGCGTGATATGTGTCGCACCATCATTTAGCGCTCGCTGTATGGGGATGGGATCGGACACCCCGCCATCAGCATACGGGTGGCCGTCCACATAATCGAAACCGCGTGTGGCCAGCGCCATGGAGGATGTCGCCCGCAGCGCATTGAAGATACGATCGTCGCAGGCAAGGAAATAAACCGGCGCGCCGGTATGGCAGTCTGTCAGCACGATATAAAAACGCGTCGGCACCTTCTGAATCGCTTCAATGGAAAGGGGAAAGCGCTGCTTGAAAAGGTAGTCAACCAGGTATGCCAGATCCATAACCGGTTTTCGGCGCAAGACGTTCATCTTGCGAACGCACTGGCCGGCATGTTCCCGCCAGATCGTCAGGCCCGGCTCCCACATCCCGGCCACGAAGTAAGCCGCGGAGCATGCGCCTGAGGAAGCTGCGTAAACTAAATCATACTGGTTCTGACCGCGCTCATGGAGAAAAGCCAGCACGCCCGCTGCCCAAGCTCCTCGCATGGCACCGCCTTCCACTATCAAAGCGGTTTTGCGACGCGGCTCGTGTGATTCACTGGACGTCATGCTTGGCATCGTTATTCCGGTTGAATCTGATACCTCCGTTGGGCGCTCGACTAACAACGAGCGGATGCAAGCACGTTCCATTCTCGATAAATGGAGAAGGGCATAACGGGTTAAAGCCCAGTGTAACTGTATTGTTTTACGGTTGAGTTGTGAGTCCATCGTGGTTGTAGATAGTCCGATGCATTGCAAATCCTATGTGGTTGCAGAGAAAGCGTAGGCACGGTGTGCAGCAACGGTACACCCCGGCCCCACTGCCGTTGAGTTAGGCACGGTGCTAGCGAGGAGGAGCGCGGACTTTAGTCCGCCGCCTGCGGTTTCGCCGGGCCGGCAGGGAAACGGACTGAAGCCCGCGCTCCTTACTGTAACTCAATGGCAGTGCACCCCGGCTCTCCCCAGGAGAGGGGGAAAAATGCGCCGCGATGAGGCGAGCTCGGACCACGGTTCTTCCACGGAGTCCGGGTTCCTGAGCCTGTGGAGGCTGTCGGCGGCTGGTTAACCTCGACCCATCGAATGGTTAATTGAACCAAATGCGTTGAACAAACCAATAGCTGCCCGCCAGAGTGACCAAAGCCGAACACGCCGGCACCCAGTGATTCGCGAAAACCGGACGCTTCCCGACCTTCCAAATCAACGGCAGGAGCGACGCCGCTACAAGAATCTGGCCCAGTTCCACACCCAGATTGAACGAGAAAAGCGGCACCACGATGCCGCTTCCGTTCGAACTCACGCCCAGTTCGCGTAACACCGATGCAAAGCCGAAGCCGTGAATTAATCCGAAGGCAAACGTCAGTACACCCCGGCCTTTCGGGGCATCGCCACGAGCGAGATTCTCGATGCCAACATAGATGATCGAGGCGGCGATCATCGGCTCGACCACCCGGCTGGGGATTTGAACCACGCCGAGCGTCGCGATCGCCAGAGTGATGGAGTGCGCGATTGTGAAACATGTGACAATTTTCAGGGTGGACACAAGGTTCCGGTTCACGATCAGCAGGCTGAACAGGAACAGGAGATGATCGTAACCGGTCAGGATATGCTTCACGCCCAAGACCAGAAAATCAGCGAACGAGTTTGTATTGGCAACCCCATCGGGTTTCGGGTCTTCGGCTCCCAGTTCTACTGTTGCGGAATCGGAGTTTGCGCTCAACAACCGTTCGGTCACGATGCCGCCATTCTTGTTTTGGACTGAAAAGTATTGCCGATGTCCGGGTGGCAGCAGCGCGAGACATTTCGAGCGGAATACAAGTCTGGAAAACGATCGCGC
>DATHJP010000356.1:0-2679 GCA_035489695.1 Terriglobales bacterium | reverse complement strand
GTTCGACAGGGCAAATATTTCGAGCTCACCTTAGACGGTGGTCTGACTCGAATTGAAGCGGAGAAGGAGATTGCACGCATTGCCCGCGATGTTCTTACCAACCCGGTCATTGAAGAATTCCGGTTCTCCTTAGAGGACTGACCGAATCCCCCCGATTCGGTGTGAGCAAAAATTATCCTGCTCAGGCAGGCTGGCGGTTGACGGAACTCGAGTGCTTGCCTTCAGTGGCAGATCGTCTTCCAACTTCATAAGCGAACCTTCGGTCCCCCCGCCGAAAACGAGGAGCATACGAGATGTGTGGGATTGTCGGATACGTGGGTAAGAAGCGAGTCGTGCCGGTCATCATTGACGGGCTGAAGCGGCTGGAGTATCGCGGCTACGACTCAGCGGGAATTGCAGTGTGCGGGAATGGCGAAGGCCTGCAGATCCGGCGCGCCGAGGGCAAGCTGCGCAACCTGGAAGAGGTCATTCGTCTCAAGCCGCTGGATGGCACTTATGGCATCGGCCATACTCGCTGGGCCACGCATGGCCGCCCCACTGAAGAAAACGCGCATCCGCATCGTGATTGCACGGGGCGGGTAGTCGTCGTGCACAACGGCATTATCGAGAATTACGTTGTGTTGAAAAAGAAGCTGATCGAAGAAGGTCACAAATTTTCCACTGAGACCGACACCGAGGTGATCGCGCACCTGGTGGAGAAATATTACTTAAAACGGAGTAATGGAAGCCGTCCCTCGCTGGAAGAAGCGGTGCGCAAAGCGGTGGGACAGTTAAGCGGTGTGTTCGCGCTGGCCGTGATTGCGGTGGATGAGCCCAACAAGATCGTAGCCGCCCGCAACGGTCCGCCGGCAGTTATCGGTCTGGGCAAAGATGAGTATTTCGTAGCTTCCGATGTGCCCGCGATTCTCTACCACACCCGCGATCTTTTCTTTCTTGCCGATGGCGATCTGGCGGTCATTACCCCGGACGGCGTGCAACTCACGGATTTCAACGGGCAGCCGATCGTAAGACAAGTCCAGCACGTCACCTGGGACCCGATTATGGCGGAAAAGGGCGGGTTCAAGCATTTCATGCTGAAGGAAATTTACGAACAGCCTCGCTCGGTACGCGACACCACGCTAGGGCGCGTCTCACAGGAGACGGGGCACGTTTTCCTGGACGAGATGGAGATCACTGAAGCGGAATTTCGTGCAGCAAAAAAGATCAATATTGCAGCTTGCGGGACGAGTTGGCATGCAGCCCAAGCGGGTAAGTTCATGATTGAGCGCTTGGCGCGTATTCCGGTTGAAGTGGACTACGCCAGCGAGTGGCGCTACCGCGATCCGATTATCGCCTCGGACACCATCACCATGCTGATTTCTCAATCAGGTGAAACTGCGGACACCATTGCCGCCCAGAGGGAAGCGAAAGCCAAAGGCTCCAAGACGGTGGCTATTTGCAATGTGGTGGGCTCGATGATTACCCGTGAAGCCGGGGGTACTATCTACACCCACGCCGGACCCGAAATCGGGGTCGCGTCCACCAAAGCTTTTACTGCCCAACTCACCGCTCTTTACCTTTTCGCGCTTTATCTGGGCCAACTGCGCGGCGCACTCAGTGCCGACGAGGCCAAGGATGCAATTCAGGAATTGACGCGTATCCCGGGCAAACTCGAACATTTGTTAACTCATGAAGAGGATTGCGAAGACCTGGCTAAGGAGTACGTACGCTCGCAGGATTTCCTTTTTTTAGGACGCGGCATCCACTATCCCATTGCGTTAGAAGGTGCGTTGAAGCTGAAAGAAATTTCCTACATTCACGCGGAAGGCTATCCCGCGGGAGAAATGAAACATGGTCCGAACGCGCTGATCGACGAGAATCTGCCGGTAGTGATTATCGCCACTCGCGATCCGAAAGACCCACTCTCGATGGTGCGTTACGAGAAGACCATGTCGAACCTTAAGGAAGTTAAGGCGCGCTCCGGAAAAGTCATAGCGCTGGCAACCGAAGGGGACGATGAGATCAAAGAAGCCGCGGATCATGTGCTGTACATTCCGCCAGCGCCGGAAGAATTGCTGCCAATACTGGAAATAGTTCCGCTCCAATTGCTGGCCTATCACATTGCCGTGCGGCGTGGCTGCGATGTCGATCAACCCAGGAATTTGGCTAAGTCAGTGACCGTAGAGTAGGAGTTCCTAAGCTCCAGGATTATTGTCCAACGTGGTCCAGCTTCGCCGTATCGCTCAACCTCATCTAAAGACATATGCCCGTCTTTCAGACTCACACGGCACGGCTAGTGCGTTCCGTGCCACTTTCAGAGCCAACTAAGCACCTGGAATTCGAAATGGAGGGAGGTCCTCGCTTCGGCTTTGTGCCGGGCCAGTGGCTCTCGTTGAAGCAGACCAGGCCCGATGGTGAAGAGCTCACTCGCGCGTACTCTATCGCTTCGCCTCCAGCAGACGATAGCCGTTTTGCGCTCTGCCTCAATCGAGTGCAGGACGGCTTCATGTCGAACTTTCTGTGTGACATGAAAGAGGGCGAGAATATTAGCTGGCAGGGTCCGTTTGGCGATTTCATTCTGCGTCCTCCATTGCGCGACACTATCTTCATTGCAACCGGGACAGGTATTGCGCCGTTTCGTTCAATGCTGCACTGGCTTCTGACCGATCCTTCACGACATCAGGGCCGGAGCTTCTTTCT
>DATHJP010000355.1:0-3103 GCA_035489695.1 Terriglobales bacterium | reverse complement strand
TTCGATGGCCTTCCCGCCACCGCTTCCAACCCCAGCTTCGATGGGCTGAGCACCGTCAATTCGTTTCATTTACGCACCGTTTGCGTGCAGAATCTGAGTCCCGGCTGGAATGAAAGTCACACCGATTGGAATGTAAATAACCCGGTGGGGCCTTGGGCTGGAGACGGCTTTGTACACACCGCGGCCCACTTCTCGCAGAACGCCGTTCCCCCCGATGCACCAATCTTTGATCTGGACGGATTGCGTGCTATGGGTTATTACGACGGCAATGATTTGAACTACTACTACTACATGGCATCGAATTTCGCGACCTCAGATAGCTGGTTTTCTCCGGTCATGAGCCGAACTCAGATGAACCGGCTGTATTTGCTGTCGGGAACATCGGCCGGACACGTCAATCCGCCCAAAACGTCTCTGTCCAATAAGACAATCTTTGAGGCGCTGGAATCGGCCGGTGTGTCCTGGAAAATCTACGAAACCGATCCTGGTACAGCGTTCATTGGAAATTTTCAACCGTTTGCTTCGCTACACACCGCCAACGTTAGACCACTCTCGGAATATTACAGCGACCTCGCCAATGGGACCTTGCCGGCCGTAGCCTTGGTTGAGCCTGGCTACGCGTCGGGACTGGATGAGCATCCCGGCAATGGCAAAAGTATTCAGGCCGGCGTCCAACATGTGCATGACATCATCAAGGCCCTGATGCAAAGTTCGTCATGGAAGGATTCGGTATTCATTCTCACGTTCGATGAATTCGGCAGTTTTTACGATCATGTGTCTCCTCAACCTGCCACACATCCCGACGGCATCGCTCCAATCGATCTAGGGCCTGACGATGTTTGCAGCATAACCACCGGCCCGAATTGTGACTTTACCTATACTGGCTACCGGGTCCCGTTGCTGGTGGTGTCACCATTCACCAGGAAGAATTACGTGTCCCACCATACTGCGGATTTCACCGCCATTCTGAAGTTGATCGAGACCCGATTCCAATTGCCCAGCCTGACGAATCGGGACGCTGCCCAAATAGATATGACGGAATTTTTTGACTTTACAAATCCGCCTTGGATGACGCCTCCCTCCAATGTTCCCGATCAGGATCAGAGTGGCTTGTGCGATTACCACGCCGTTCCGTAGACGATATGTTGGTGTAGGGGTCAGTTTTTCGAACTGACCCATACCCTAAATCTTAGAAGTTCCATCCTGTCCCGCCGCTGCTTTACACTGGGCAGTTTGAATCCAGAAATCCAAACATGGATTGAGCACTTGCGTGCGGGCGATCCGCGAGCGCTGGCCAGGGCTATCAGCGTGGTGGAGAACCGCAGCCCCGGCTGGTCTGAGTTGTTGAAGGCGATCTTCCCTTACAGCGGTCATGCGCGGATCCTCGGCCTCACCGGACCGCCAGGCGCGGGCAAAAGTACCCTGGTGGATCAGTTGGCCCGCCACTATCGCAAAGAAGGACAGACCATCGGAATCATCGCAGTTGACCCCACCAGTCCTTACACCGGTGGCGCCATCTTGGGCGACCGGATTCGCATGCAGGAACATTCTTCCGACGCTGGCATTTATATCCGCAGCATGGCTACTCGTGGATCACTAGGTGGATTGGCACGGACCACCGCCGATGTGTCCACCATCCTGGACGCTTCCGGTCGCGACTTGATCATGATCGAAACCGTTGGCGTCGGTCAGGATGAAGTTGACATCGTGCGGCTGGCAGACATCACAGTCGTAATTCTGGTTCCAGGCATGGGCGATGATGTGCAGTCCATCAAAGCTGGCATCATGGAGATTGCCGACATTTTTGTCATCAACAAGAGCGACCGCGAAGGCGCCGAGAGAGTCGAACGGGAGATTCGCGCCTTGCAGTCGCTGGCTGTGCGCACGGATAACTGGACGCCGCCGATTGTGAAAACCGTAGCTACGGACGGAACCGGCATCCCAGAACTCGCCGCGGCCATTCGGGACTATCAGGCCCATCTGCAACGAGAAAATTTAGTGCTCAAGCGCAATATTGAGAACTGGCAGTCGCGTCTGGTCGAAATGCTGCGCGACGCTATGCTGGAAAAAGCGCGGCATCAGCTGGGAGACCGCGAGATGGCGCATTATGCAGCGGAAGTCGCCGAGCATAAGCGCGACCCCTATACTCTGGTAGAAGAAATTGTCCAAGGACGGCGCTGATGTTTTCCATCGACCATATCGGGATCGCCGTGAAATCGCTGGCTGCCGCAAGAGGCATCTATGAGAAATTGGGTTTGACTATTTCCGAGGAGGAGGTTGTCGAATCCGAAGGAGTGCGACTGGTGATGGTACCAGTTGGAGAAACGCGACTGGAACTGCTGGAGCCGCTATCGGAAAACTCCCCAATTGCGAAATTTATTGCCAAACGCGGCGAGGGATTGCATCACGTTTCGTTGCGAGTGCCGGATCTCGCAGCCGCTGTCGAGCGCTTGAAAAAAGACGGAGTACGGCTGATTTCGGAAGAGATGAAGATCGGAGCCGGCGGGCATCATTATGTCTTTGTGCATCCCTCCAGCGCAGGTGGAGTATTGCTGGAGTTGGTGCAGGACGGTGACCGCCGAACCAAACCTTCTGCCGATTGATAGCCGTCGTTTGGGTTCCATGCTTATTCTAGCGGCGGACACTTCGGGCAAGCAGGGCAGCATCGCCCTCGCGCACGGTTTGAATAACGGAAAGTCCGATGTGATCGAAGTAGTTCCGCTGACCGGGGGAACATTCTCCGCCCAACTTGTACCGCAGGTCGCAGCGCTTCTTTCGAAACACGATTTCAAAAAGCAGGACATCGACGCGTTTGCGGTTGCCTCGGGCCCAGGATCGTTCACAGGGTTGCGAGTGGGATTGGCCGCAATTAAGGGCTTGGCGGAAATTCTCGAGAAGCCGATCGCAACTGTATCGATGTTGGAAGCGGTGGCGACCGCCGGCGGAATGCAAGGGAGAGTATTTGCCGTCCTCGATGCGGGTCGAAGGGAAGTTTACGCGGGTCGGTACCAAGTCGCGGCTGACCGAGCCAGGATGATCGACGAGCGCCTAATCACGCTGGAAGCCTTAGCCACCTCGGTTGACGGTCTGACGTTAATGACGC
>DATHJP010000354.1:0-3672 GCA_035489695.1 Terriglobales bacterium | reverse complement strand
ACACGCATTGTACACAGTTCCATGCGACCTAGTGCTCGTACCAACGCGGGGCGGCCTGGTCGCGCGCGCCATTTCGCGTTTCAAACCGTCGGTGTGGATCATCGCGCCGAGTTCAGATTGCGCGGCGTGTCAGAATCTCGCGTTCTCGTATGGTGTGTATCCGATCAATCTCGCTGAGGAACCGGACGATTGGCGCGAATGGATTGCGCGCTGGCTGCGCGAAAACGGAATCACGGCCGAACGCGTGATGCTGGTTGCCGGTCCCTCGCCGCGAAACCCGAAAGCCAATTACCGGATCGAATTGATGCGTTTGGACACGGAGAATCGGTGAACACCGACAGCACTTGATAGGACGAAGGTCCAACAGGCGAGCTTGCTTTAGTAGACCGGGAATCACCAGCCCAACACCAAAATGAGAATCATCGAAGACGACCAGCGCGCGGCGCTTGCCAGACTCATTCAACAGCGCCACCGGTTACCATCGACCCTGCCGAAGATGGGCGAAGTCATTGAGCTTTAGTCAGCGATATCAACTAAGGAAAACGTTATGCCATTCGAAAAATTTGATCTTGAGAACCTGGATAAGGAGCGGCGCAAGGCCGTTGCAAACTCAATTCGCACAATGAGCGTCGAAGAACTCAAGGCGCTCGGAAACGAAATTTTTCGTTACGCAGACGATCCCTGGCGAGAAGCGTTCTTTCGGTTCATCGCTGAGAATCCCGGCGCCACGTTCCACCACGCAGTTATGAGCGACGGCGTCAACATTGTTTACTGCCGCGATCAAGATAAGGGCATGTGGTTCCTCCCGGGGAGCGGCATGGGACCATTGCAAGCCACGGGCCGGAGGATGATGAGCGAAATGATCCGCGGACAGCGCTAGGGCCCCGCCGAATGAACGGCTGCCGTCGGCGGTGCACTCAGATTTATTTATCAGGCAATCCCGTTACCTCTGGATTTGCATATCAACGCCACCACCAGTGGCATTGACATCAACGCCTTTTTGCGTGGTGGAAAGCCGAACTATCACACCGGCCTGATTTGTCATAAGGGTGCCAGTTTTCCCACTGCCAAGAGTCACGCCGCGGGTGCCCGCGGCACCGATATTATAATGACCGTTGAAATCTTGAAGATGCTTCAGATTGAAAATCTCGCCATAGGCGGAACTGCCTGTCATGCCGACTTTGCCTACCGATAGTCCGTTCACCTTTACCGGATAGTCTTTGCCCTTGTAGGTCAGCGTTCCTGACCCCCATCTGAAACCGATTCCAAGGGCGAACGAACCTCCGCTCAGCCGCAGAGTTGCGTCTGGCCCGGAGTGATGACTAGCCGCCTGCGTGAAACCCGTCATCACTGCGACGACGAGCAATAGAATTGCGATTTTCTTGATATTATTCATATGAATTTTTTCCATGTGGTTTACTGAAACTACGGTTTATATCCTACGGCTCTATTGGACGAAAGTCTTATATGCCGGTCGGCACTGTTGATGTATTCGTACCGGGCAACTGTTGAAAGTAAAAAATTATGAAGTCACGAAGCCGAAAATTATTTCATGGCGCGATAGTGATTATCGGTCTGGCGCTCCTCTCATTCGTCAACAATGCGTTCGCGCAGCAAGCGCAATCGCAAGAGATGACAACCACAACGAACGATCAGGAGACAACGACGCTTGCACCTGAA
Source organism: Terriglobales bacterium (assembly GCA_035489695.1). Classification (GTDB taxonomy): domain Bacteria; phylum Acidobacteriota; class Terriglobia; order Terriglobales; family Acidobacteriaceae; genus 40CM-3-55-5. The sequence continues at coordinate 1,992 of DATHJP010000354.1, read as the reverse complement.
GAGCTGGACTCGCTGGTCGCGCCGATCGCGCTCTACCCCGATCCGCTCCTGGCGCAGACTCTCGCCGCTTCGACCTATCCACTGGAAGTAGTTCAGCTTCAACAGTGGATGAATAACAATAAGGATTTGAAAGGCAAAGCGCTGGCAGACGCCGTGGCAAAGCAGCCGTGGGACCCCAGCATACAGGCACTGGTGGAGTTTCCAGACGTCGTACAGCGTATGGCCGGCAATATCCAGTGGACGACGGATTTGGGGAACGCATTCCTGGCGCAGCAATCTGACGTGATGAACGCAATTCAGAGTATGCGCGCGAAGGCTCAGGGTAAGGGAACTCTAAAGACCAGCGCCCAATCGGTAGTGAAGACCGAGACAATTCCCAGCGGCAAGCAGGTAATCCAAATTCAGCAAGCGAACCCGGACGTTGTCTATGTGCCTTCTTACGACCCGACTGTCGTTTACGGAGCACCACCTCCTGCCTATCCCTATTATCCCTACACCTATCCGGGCTACGTCCCAGGGACGGCTTTGGCGTGGGGCGCGGGAATTGCGCTAGGTGCCGCCGCTTGGGGCACCTGGGGCGGCGGGGGCTGGGGCTGGAATTGCGGGTGGGGACACGGCAACGTCGACGTCAACATCAACAACAAGTACGTGAACAACTATAACAAAAACGTTAACAAGAACTTTAACCAGGCAAACTTCAACAAGCAGGGAGGCCAGTGGCAGCACAATCCGCAACACCGCGGAAATGCTCCGTATGGCAACAGGGATACGGCAAATAAGTTTGGCGGTCAGGGGCCTCGTGGGCAGGGTGGAGCGGGTAATCGCCCAAATGGCGCAGGTAATCGACCAGGTGGTGGGGCTGGAGCTGGCGGCGGAATCGCTGGCAATCGTCCTGGCGGAGGTGCGGGTGCCGGAAACCGTCCAGGTGGAGGCGGTGCCGGTGCGAAACCATCTACGCGCCCGGCTGGCGGTACCGCTAAGAACCAAGTCGGTAATCGCACTGCATCATCGCGGCCAAGTTCCGCTTCTCGCGGCGGTGGAGGATTTAGCGGCGGTAGCGGAAATTATGCGCGCGCAAGCAGCAACAGAGGCGGTCACAGCATGGGAGGCGGAGGCGGCGGAATGAGCCGCGGCGGTGGCGGTGGTCATCGTGGTGGCGGTGGCGGCCATCGTGGAGGTGGTGGCGGCGGACGCCGCAGATAAAGGAATTGTGAACTAAGGAAACTAAGATGAAACCAAGATTGACAATTATGACTTCCTCAAAAATTTCGCTGATCGTTACTGCGCTCGCCAGTTGTTGCTCGTTAGGCCTTGCTTTACATGCCGGGCCGCCGTCTAAATCCGACGCAGCTGCGGCGCCGCAGCCAGCTCAAAAACAATTCGACACACCAAAGCAGGCGGCCGACGCCCTTATTCAGGTCGCGGCGAATTTTGACGTTGCCGCGGCGAAGGAAATTCTGGGTCCAGATGGCGAGGATATTGTTGCTTCCGAAGACCCGGTTCAGGACAAGAATCGTGCAGCGGAATTTGCAGCCAAAGCAAAAGAAAAAATGTCGGTCCAGACAGACAAGAAAAATCCGAATCAGGCCATTGTTTTGGTGGGGAACGATGATTTTCCTCTTCCGATTCCGATCGTGAAGCAAAAAGGGAAATGGTTTTTTGATACGAAAGTAGGTCGCAAGGAAATACTAAATCGGCGCGTGGGTGCAAACGAACTGAATGCTATTGAGGTTTGTCGTGGCTTCGTTGACGCGCAACACGAGTATGCGATGGAAAAACATGATGGTTCGAAGGTGAACCAATACGCACAGCGCGTCATCAGCACGCCCGGGAAACATGACGGTCTGGCGTGGCAAGACCCAGATGGGACATGGTCAGGTCCAGTTGGCGAAGAGGTGGCCAAAGCGCTTCAGGAAGGTTATTCCGCGCAGGGCGGCAACCCTTATGACGGTTACTACTTCAAGGTACTGAAGGGGCAGGGACCCGCGGCAC
>DATHJP010000353.1:0-7095 GCA_035489695.1 Terriglobales bacterium | reverse complement strand
TGTTACATGGACAAAATTGTCGTTGGACCATCGTGCAAAAATGCGGTGGAGCTGGACGCCCCCGTTGCCGATAATCTGAAGAACATCGCCAAGCGCATGGAACGCGACGTAGAAGATCTGGTGGTGGTCGTGCTCGATCGTCCGCGCCACGAGAAGCTGATCTCGGACATCCGCAATGCCGGAGCGCGTATAAAGCTTATCGGAGATGGCGATCTCTCGGCCGGAATTGCAGCCGCCGTAATCGGCACCGGGGTACACGCAGTGATGGGATCGGGTGGAGCGCCAGAAGGCGTCATCACGGCTGCCGCCATACGTTGCCTGAATGGCTACATGCTGGGCCGCCTGGTGATCAACAAACCTGAATTGGAAGAGCGCATCGCGCGCATGGGAATCAAGGACAAAAATAAAATTTACGAAGCCGAAGACCTCGCTCCCGGCAAGCAACTGATCTTCGCTGCAACCGGTGTTACCGATGGCTCGCTGATGCGCGGCGTGCGCTTCTTCGGAGAAGGCATACGGACGTCGTCCGTGATTCTCACTCTGCGGACAGCGAAAGTCCGTTTTATCGACAGCATTCATCTGGAAAAAGGGCCGGATGTGAAGGTGAGGTTCGCGTAGACGAATCTCGAGACGTCCAGAAACTGGACACTAGACACTAGCCAGCCGGTGTCGGCGGCCATTCTTGCGATAGTCCCGGAAACAGGTTCACAGTTTTCTCAGCGCGCTTGCTTCCGTCGTGGATCGCAATGCGATGTGGCTTACCGGGTTCTGAAGCATATCCCTCCCACAGCGACACTCCTGCGTACACTCCGTCTTTGCGCAAGATGTAATACGCCATGTCGATGAATTGCAGCCGGTCTCTGTCGCCGTTGTAATTGCGCACGATTCTTTTCAGCGCATCGGTTCCTGCTTCAAGCGGTGACATTCCTTTCCGCATGTTCTCGATGATAGTGTGAGCTCCCGCGACCTTGATGTTCTCTTCCCCACTGCCGGTGGCGCCTGCTGAGCCTACATCCTGATCGGTGTAGCAGCCCGCACCGATGATGGGCGAATCACCGACGCGGCCAGGAAGCTTCCATGCGAGCCCGCTCGTAGTTGTGCAGCCCGACATCTCGCCTTTGTCATTCAGCGCTGAGCAATGGATGGTACCGGTGGGCGGGAAAATTACCTCGCGGATTGCGGTTGCCCGCTGTTCTGGTGCGATGCCCAGCTGGGCCGCGACTTCTTCCATGCGTTTCATCCGAATCTGCCAGTCGTAATTCTGTGATTTTCCCGCGGGAAAGCGTTTTTTCCAGTTGGGATCTGCGAGTCCAGGACCCCACCAGTCGGAATGAGTCTCTTTCCACAACAGCCAGACTTTGCGCGAATAATCCGTTAACAAATTCTCGCGAGGAAAACCTTGAGCGACGGCGAAGCGTTCCGCGCCTTCTCCTACCAGCATGACGTGCCCGGTATGTTCCATGACGGCCTTGGCTACCTGCGACGGATTCTTGATGTTGCGGATACCGCCCACTGAGCCAGCTCGCCTGGTCGGTCCGTGCATGCAGCAGGAATCCAGCTCAACTACGCCTTCCTCGTTGGGCAATCCGCCGAGGCCGACGCTGTGATCGTTAGGATCGTCTTCCGGACCCTTCACCACCCGTAATGCGGCGTCCAGCGTGTCGCCGCCGCCATGAAGAAAGTTATACGCATCGTCCAGGTAGTTGTATCCGTTTGCGGAAGAAACAAGGATGGGGAGTTTGCCCGCCAGCGTCCGTGTTTGGGCTCTCTTGGAATCCTGCTCTTTCTGTTCCTGACTCTCTAATCCCAGCGATAACGAACCGACAACTGCAGTAGTAAGAAAATCGCGGCGCGAAAAGGCCATGCCATCCTCCGCCAGAACTTGCTGTCAAGAGCGCCGAACAGCATAGCATGCGAATTCTTTTCTTGACGTTGCATCCGCCTGTCCACTAATGTGCGGTGATTCGTTGTGGATTGCCAGAATCTGGCGTTCTAAAATTCACGGCATGGAGAAGAAATCGTGATGAAGAAACCAGTAATTACCTTGGGGTTCGTCGTTGTGCTTGCTTTGGTTTGTTTGTGCCCTCATGTAGTCCAGGCTCAAGGCAGCAGTTCTGCCGCTGCGGCGGTCACCACTACCCCGGATGCGGTGAAGTGGAGCCCCCTCGCACCAGGAATGCAAATTTCAGTGCTCTCCGGGGATCCCGGCAAACCCGGTCCTTACACTCTGCGACTTAAGTTTTCCGATGCCACTCACGTCGCTGCCCACTGGCATCCAGAGGATGAGAATGTCACTGTGTTGCAGGGGACGTTTCTGGCGGGGATGGGCGAAAAGTACGACGCGGCCAGCTTGCACGAGTTCCCCACTGGTTCGTTTATTCTCATGCCAAAGGAAATGCGGCACTTCGCGGCGGCTCGTGGCGAAACTATTGTGCAACTGCATGGCAATGGACCTTTTGTCATCAATTACGTGAATCCGGCGGATGATCCGTCTAAGTCCAACAAATAAGATTGCTAGTGTTAGCCAATGGCTAACACTTTACGGCAGGATTCGATCCTTGGTCCGCCGTTGTTCGGGATAACCCCGCGCCCCCCCGAACACCACTTCAGCGCCTATCTACGCGCCACGGGCGCCCTAACGTCGGGAAACAGCATTCTGCGCGAAGGGTTGGATTAGAGAATTGTCTAGCTAGTCGACAGCTCTTCGTCCCAAATACAATAGCTATAAGATATTATGGTTTGTAAGTTGCTGATAGTGGAACGTCGGACGGATTTATGAGGCTACAGCGACGCCGCCACCCTTGCTCTGGTCTGCGCGGAAGCGAAGAAGGGCGGCGATATTTCCAACTTTATCGAATTCCGGATCCCCATCTACGTAGAACAACTCGATATCTCGCCGGATCGTAGCGGGAATGATGGCATCGCAGACGTCTTCGAGTTCCCGTGTACTGCGGCCACAGGCGGGGCAATAGCGCACCATGTGGGCGTCCAGGTGGCCGCAACCGGTGCACTCCACTGCATGGGCGCGATAATTCTCACCCATCAGCAGCGTCTGCACTTCCCCAAGTTCCAGGGAACGCAACACGCGGCGCAGGCCAGTGACTCCTCGGTTGTTGCTTTTGGCCTGGCTGATGACTTCCTTCACCAGGTTGCGGCGGCGCTCATCTTGCGATTCCCGCAGAATGCGTCCAGCCTGCTCCCGCACCTGCTCTGTCTTCATGCTGCCCACATCGGCGGAAAAGCGTCCTAACATGCGTTTCTTCAAATAGGGATGCAAGTGAGTTTCAAGATCGTGCCAGTTACTCTCCTGGCAGCCGAAGATCAGATTATCAAACAGATCTTTCTCCAGAGCCTCTCGCAAGTGCTCGGCCACAAATTTAAAATGATGGAGAGCTTCATCCTGCACGCTACGCTCGGCGTGGCCACCGTCATAACCGGCGAAACCGTCGCCACGGCCACGGCGCGGCAGCGGACGAAAGAGGCCCTCCTGCTCTTTCACTTCATCCAGTCGCAGATCGAAGACGCGAGCTTTGTGGCGATCCAGCAGCACGACACAGATACGGGGATGCGCGCCCAGCAGCGCGGCCAGCGGCTTCAGGTGAAAGCGACGATTGACAAAAAGCTGCGTGCCGGACAATTGTGGTGGCAGATCAAACTCGCGCCAGAAGTGCCGGTTGCCACAGGCGAAAATGGCCTTGGCGCGCGCCTGATTGCCGTGCAACTGCCCGGCCAATTCCACTAGGCGTTGCAGGTCACGCCGCAGGCTTACATTCTTGCCATCTTTCTCGGCCTCGCGAATGGTGTCCCGCACCAGATCTTTCAGCAAAATCGCTTCTTCCTTGTGGGATTTATTCTGCGGCGTCCGTGGCTGAAAATAGAAACTGATCGCGCTGCCTTCTTCATCCTCGATGCATTGCAGTTCGGCCAGCTCACGGATGTCCTCGCGCGTAATCATTTAGCATTTCTCCCGAGCATCGAATTCAGGCTTAATCGGTTCCTGTTTTTTGCAGTTTGTTGTTCGATCGATTGCCCAGGGGCGGAGAACGGCGCAGGTGTTCTCGAGTAGCCACAATAGAAGACATTATCTCGCCGGGCTTGCGGTCGGTGATGGCCACAATTTCGTCCACCGAAAAACCTTCAATGGCGTGCAGGATGAAAACCTCACGGTCGGCGCGGGAAGTGCCATCCAGAGCGTATTGCACCAGGCTGACCATTTCGTCAGAGTAAGCGATATCTTCCGGAGTAGCCGTACGACGGTCAGGAATCACGGTCTCTTCGGTAAAGGTTTCGTCAGGTTGATGGAACTGCAGCTCGGCCTCATCGCTGGCCCGCACATTTCGCTTGCGCACGGATTCTTCCAGAGGAACTGAGGACAGGCTTTCCTGATGTGAAGATGAAAGATCATCAATCGAGCGGATTGCCAGCCGGTACAGCCAGGGTTCCAGGGCCAGACGCTCTGGTTTCTCGCCTCCATCGCCCAGGGCACGCGCGATGACTTCATCAATAACTTCCTCTTTATTGACGAAGTCCGGAAGAAGCTGCTCCGCGGTTTCTCGAAAATACAATTCACGTTCGACAAAACGCTCCAGACGCTTCAGATTGGCATTCACATAGGAACGGATATCGTCTGAAGAAACTGTGGGCGCTTGCACCGACGCGACCGTATCCTCGAATGCGACTTTGGTCGCGGGACGCGTATCTGCGCCTCGTCGCCAGCGTGGCCATTTGTGCGAACTGCGCAGCAAGTCTTTGTGCTTAGTAAGTTGCTGCAGCAGATCGTCAAATGCCGTTTTGACGGCAGCCGTCGCAGTGGAAGCAGATTCCTGTACCGCCATTTGCCCGGACGGAAGGCGCAAATTCAACGACACAATAGTGCCTTCGCGCGGAGAATTCTGCTCAATCACGCCTTTCAGATGCACCAGTTCAGGGCGAAACACCTGCAAGCGCTTGCGCAGCTTTTCTATCAGGTGATTGATTTCTTTTTCGATGTCGGGAGTTTTGTGGACCTTGTAGCTGATGTGGACGTTCATTCACAGACCTCGGAATACGGGAGCAGATCCCGTGAAGCTCTCCGGTCCTACATGGCGATTCTACACCTTGTGTCGAAGCCGGCGAATGCAAATTGCGTTTGCGCTGCTTCGCTTTTGTGAGTTTCCTTCGGGAGTTGCTCCCCCAAATTCAGAGTAGCTCGATTTCAACTATGGCTGTACAACTCGTGTCCTGACCCGTAACTCTAATGAACCACCTAAAAAAGTGACTGGGATGAAGTTTTCTTTCAAAAGATGCGTTCTGCTGCTCGCTCTGGTAGCAGTTCAGAGTAGTTGCGGCGGTGGAGGCGCGAGTACAGCATCTTCGAGTTCAAGTCCTGCACCTAGAATGAGTCGCGTGTTCGTGGTGGTGGAGGAGAACCACAGTTTCCAGTCAGTAATCGGTAGTCCCAATATGCCGTATCTGAACGGACTGGTTCCGCAAGGTGCTCTGGCTATGCAATATTTTGCCAACGCCCACCCCTCGCTACCGAATTACTTGGTGCTCACCGCCGGCCAGACTATCGCGAATGATGACAGCTTTAGCGGCGTCGTGACTCAGGATAATGTGGTGCGAGAATTGACTGCAGCCGGAAAGAGCTGGAAATCTTATGCAGAAAACCTTCCTTCCGTCGGATATACGGGTCCTAACGTTGCTGGTTACGCCCGCGAGCACAACCCGTTTTCCTTTCTTTCCGACGTGCTTAATGACTCTTCTCAGTCCGCAAATCTGGTTCCGTTTAGCCAGTTTTCGGCAGACCTGGCAAGCGATCACATCCCCGATTACGCTTTTATCGTTCCCGATCTGCAAGATGATGCCCACGACTGTCCTGGCGGTGTAGCGAATTGTGCGGACAGTCAGAAACTGGCGGCTGCGGATGAATGGCTGAAGACGAACATCGGTCCTGTGCTGACCAGCCCAGCGTTTACGCAAGATGGCCTGCTGATTATTTTGTTTGATGAATCGTCCGGCGGCGATATGGCGCACGGTGGCGGGCACGTCCCCATGCTCATCCTGAGTCCCAAGGCCAAGGCTGGCTTCCAGTCGAGCACGTTCTATCAACACCAGAGCACGTTACGACTGACGCTGGAGGCACTCGGGATACAGAACTGGCCGGGAATGGCGGCGAGCGCGCCGGGGATGGGAGAATTTTTCAAATAGAGCAAGCGAGGCGGGACTTACACCGCTACCGTGACAGACGTCTCAGTGCGTGTGACGGGGCGATAAAGCGTGTCGCGCTCGACCGGTTCGCGACCGGCTTCACGGATCAGACGCATGAGATCCTCGCGACGCATACCTTGTGGAGTGGTGGCTCCGGCATCGTGATAAATCTTCTCCTCAATCACGGTGCCATCAATGTCATCGGCGCCGAAACGCAGAGAGATCTGCGCGATCTTCGGAGTCATCATCTGCCAGTAGGCTTTGATATGAGGAAAGTTGTCGAGCACTAATCGGCTGACGGCGATCTGCTTGATATCGAGCATCCCAGTTGTCTTCGGCAAGTGTTGCAGCGGAGTGTTGTCGGGATGAAACGCCAGCGGGATGAAGGTCTGAAAACCACCAGTCTGATCCTGTAGCGCGCGCAGTTTCATCAGGTGGTCGACGCGATCTTCATCGTTCTCCACGTGACCATAAAGCATGGTAGCGTTGGACTTCAGCCCCATTTCATGCGCCATGCGGGCGGTTTCGAGCCACTGGTCGCCATCAATTTTGTGATCGCAAATGATGTGGCGCACCCGATCGGCAAAGATTTCAGCGCCTCCGCCAGGAAGTGAGTCTACCCCGGCGGCTTTGAGCTCCTGCAAAGTCTCACGAATGGAAAGCCTGGCACGCTTGGAAAGATATGCGACTTCCACCATGGTGAAAGCTTTTAAATGCACTTGCGGGAAACGCTGCTTGAGTCCGGAAATCAAGTCGAGAAAGTATTGGAACGGCAGATCGGGATGCAGCCCGCCGACGATGTGAAACTCCGTGACCGCTTCGGTATAGCCGGAAGCTGCGGTCTCGAAAGCTTCCTCGAGAGCCATGGTGTACGCTCCAGGCGTGTCTTTTTTTCGCCCGAAAGCG
>DATHJP010000352.1:0-8768 GCA_035489695.1 Terriglobales bacterium | reverse complement strand
GCAGTAGTTACAAACGGAATCGCCTCTACTGCGGTCAGCGTTACAGTCCAATGAAATGTGAATTAGATTCGAGGTATTCGTCCTGACCAACACCTAATTTACGAACGGCGGCATTCGCATCATGACGAAATGATCGGCATTTGATTTAGCGGTGGCGAGGAAACTGACAACTTTTCCGGAGTAATCATAAGCACTAAAACGCTCAGTACTTTCTACGGGATGGTGTCAGCCCCCGGGGCCCCCTTCTAAAGCTCGTCACCTAAGTCCCAGATACCCCAAACCCCTGCCAACTTGCAGCAACCATTGGCGGAAGCCTCGAACTTTACTGAATAAGTTTCCGAGGAACCACTCTCCTGAGCAGGCACAGTCTGTGCACCTGCCCCCACCCCGAATGTAAAGGAATGTAAAATCGCAACCCGGTTGCTAATTAACACGTCCAATAGGGTTTAGCTTTTCGGGGTTAAGGTGATAGCGCAAATCCGACGTGTGAGGTGCTGACATCTGTGGCCATGAACCGCGAACCACGTGAAGCGGCGTTAGGCATCGTGCGATCGAATGGAATTGGTCGCTTCATGAAGGCGCCTTCGCGTGCCCTGGAATTTCTAATTCTTTGTCTATGCCTGTGTGCCAGCGGTTGCGGCGGGTCAGGTTCCAAGCCTACGACCGCGCGAGCCGCCTCGACACAACCGGTGCCGGTTGGAGTTGCCACTGCCGAAAAGCGGGACATGCCGGTATACCTGACAGGACTTGGGTCGGTGACGGCCTTCAATACGGTGAGCGTCAAAAGTCGAGTGGATGGTCAACTGGTGCAGGTGACCTTCAAAGAAGGACAGTTTGTCAAAAAGGGCCAACTGCTGGCGCTGATTGATCCACGTTCCTACGAGGTCGCGCTCAGTCAGGCACAGGCAACGATGTTCCGCGATCAGGCGCAGCTTCGCGATGCGCGACTGAATTACGAAAGATTTAAAACATTGCTCCAGCAATCGGGTGCGATGTCGCAGCAGCAAGTGGACACGCAGCGCGCCGCAGCCGATCAATTAGAGGGAGCGGTGCGGGCGGACCAGGCGCTAATCGATCAGCAGAAACTGAATTTGGTCTACTGTCACATTACGGCGCCAATCGGCGGACGTGTTGGCATACGGCTGGTGGACGTCGGCAACATAGTGCACGCGTCCGACGCCAACCCAATGCTGGTGATCGCGCAGTTGCAGCCGGTTTCGGCATTGTTCACGCTGCCGGAAGACAATCTGCCCACCGTGGCCGCTCACATGAAAAACGGGCCGCTTACCGTGGAGGCCTACAGCCGCGATGATCAGACCAAATTAGCCACGGGAAAGCTGCTGACTATTGATAATGAAATTGATCAATCTACGGGAACCGGACGGCTGAAGGCTACATTCGACAACCAAGATAATCAGCTTTGGCCAAATCAGTTCGTAAATATCCGCTTGTTGCTCGAACTCAGGAAAAACAGCACGGTCATACCGTCCGCCGCGGTTCAGCGCGGACAGCAAGGCACTTACGTCTTTGTGGTGAAGCCCGACAAGACCGCTGAGGTGCGGCAAGTTGCAGTTTCGCTCACGCAGAACAATGCGAGCTCGATTGCGAGCGGCCTGGTTCCCGGCGATGTTGTGGTCGTGGACGGGCAGGACAAGCTGCAAGCCGGTAGCAAAGTGGAACCGCGGCCAGCGGCAAACGGTAATGGCGGGAATCGAACCGCGCAGACGTCCACTCCGGGAGTGTCATGACCCCGTCGCGAATCTTTATTCTTCGTCCAGTCGCGACGACTCTACTGATGGTGGCCCTCCTGCTGGTCGGCGTGGTCGCCTATCGGCAACTGCCAGTATCCGCTCTTCCCGAAGTTGACTATCCCACAATCCAGGTCGTGACATTTTATCCGGGTGCGGATCCGGATGTTATGGCATCTTCGGTGACGTCACCCCTCGAACGGCAGTTCGGGCAGGTTTCCGGCTTGAGCCAGATGACTTCGACCAGCTCGCTGGGCAGCTCGATCATTACCCTGCAATTCAATCTTGATCAGAATATTGATGTCGAGGAGCAGCAGGTTCAAGCCGCCATCAATGCGGGGACGACGTATCTACCGAAGGACTTACCGAATCCGCCTATCTACAGCAAGGTAAATCCGGCAGACTCGCCGATTCTGACCCTGGCGCTCTCGTCCGACACTTTGCCGCTATCGAAAGTGGAGGATCTCGCCGACACTGCATTAGCGCAAAAGATTTCGCAATTGACTGGCGTCGGTCTGGTTTCGATCAGCGGCGGACAAAAGCCCGCTGTTCGGATTCAGGCCAATCCCACCGCACTCGCCTCCAACGGGTTGAGTTTGGAAGACGTGCGCACTGCACTCGCCGCCGCCAACGTGGATCAAGCGAAAGGCGTTCTTGACGGCCCCCGGCAGTCGTTCACGATTGGAGCCAACGATCAGTTGACCACCAGCAAACAGTACAGCCAGATCGTGATTGCGTATAAAAACGGAGCTGCGGTACGGCTCTCCGATGTTGCCAGCGCGGTGGATAGTGCGGAAAACGTGAAGCAAGCCGCCTGGATGAATACGACTCCGGCGGTGATTCTGAACATTCAACGGCAGCCTGGAGCGAACATCATCAGCGTGGCCGATCGAATCAAGCAACTGCTGCCACAACTTCAGGCTTCGCTACCCTCAGCAGTTAAAGTTCAAATTCTCACCGATCGCACCGAAACCATCCGGGCTTCGGTCAAGGATGTCCAGTTCGAATTGATGCTCACGATCGGACTGGTGGTGATGGTCATCTTTCTGTTCCTGCGAAACTTTTCGGCAACCGTGATTCCCAGCGTCGCGGTGCCTCTGTCAATTGTCGGCACTTTCGCTGCCATGTACCTGCTGGGTTACAGCCTCAACAATCTGACGTTGATGGCGCTGACCATCTCTACGGGATTCGTAGTAGATGATGCCATCGTGATGATCGAGAACATCGACCGCTTTCTGGAGGCGGGAGATTCTCCGCTGGAAGCTGCGTTGAAGGGGTCGGGACAGATCGGGTTCACGATTATTTCCTTGACGGTTTCGCTGATCGCCGTCTTGATTCCCCTGCTGTTCATGGGTGACATCGTTGGGAGGTTGTTCCGCGAGTTCGCAGTCACTCTGGCCGTCACCATTCTCGTTTCCGCCGTAGTCTCGCTGACTCTCACGCCGATGATGAGCGCCAAGCTGCTCAAGCGGCAGGATCCCAACAAGCAGAGCAGGATATTCAAAGCTTCGGAAAGGATGTACGAGCGAGTCATCGAGGTCTACGGGCGAACCCTGAAAGTTGTCCTCAAGTATCAGACCACGACTTTGTTAATAACTGCAGGGACGCTGGTGCTCACGTTGTTTTTATACATCGTAGTGCCGAAGGGATTTTTTCCCGTGCAAGACACGGGCGTAATTCTGGGCATCTCGGAAGCGCCGGAGAATGTTTCATTCACCGCGATGTCACAACGGCAACAGGCTTTGGCGTCAGTCATCCTCAAAGATCCAGATGTCGCGAGTCTCTCTTCCTTTATTGGTGTGGATGGAACCAACACCACGCCGAACAGCGGGCGCATTCAGATTAATTTGAAACCGCGTAATGAGCGCAGCGTTACCGCCAGTGAAATCATTCGCAGGCTGCAACCGGAAATAAACAATATCGAAGGCATCACGCTGTACATGCAGCCGGTACAGGACTTGACGGTCGAGGATCGTGTCAGCCGCACGCAGTACCAGTATTCGATGGAAGATGCTGACGCGAATGAGTTAACCCTTTGGGCGACCAAGCTCGTGACTCAACTGCGGACGCTGCCGCAGATGCGGGATGTCGCCAGCGACCAGCAGAATAATGGCCTGAAGGCCGATCTGGTGATCGACCGCGACACGGCTTCGCGGCTCGGTATCTTGCCGCAGGCCATTGATGACATTCTGTACGACGCGTTCGGACAGCGTCAGGTTTCGACTATCTTCACCCAGTTGAATCAATATCATGTGGTGCTCGAGGTCAGCCCGCAATTTCAGCAGGACCCGGATGCGCTGAAGAATATTTACGTCAAGTCCACCGGCGGGACACAGGTTCCGCTTTCCGCCTTCTCGCATTTCGAGAATACGAACACCTCTCTGGCTATCAATCACCAGGGACAGTTTCCAGTGGTAACTCTCTCTTTCAACCTGGCGCCCGGAGTTTCGCTGGGTGAAGCCACGAAGGCGATTGACGCGGCGGAACGCGATATCCGGCTGCCGAACAGCATTCACACAAGTTTCCAAGGGACTGCGGCGGCGTTTCGCAACTCACTTTCATCTGAGCCTTGGCTGATCCTGGCGGCGATTATCACCGTGTATATCGTGCTCGGAGTTCTTTATGAAAGCTACATTCATCCCATCACCATCCTCTCCACCCTGCCGTCGGCAGGTGTGGGCGCGATTCTGGCTTTGCTGATTACCCGCAACGACCTGGGGGTAGTGGCTTTGATTGGCATTATCCTGCTGATTGGAATCGTAAAAAAGAACGCCATCATGATGATCGACTTCGCGCTGGAAGCCGAGCGCGTGGAGCACAAGTCGCCGGAAGAGTCCATTTACCAGGCCAGTCTTTTGCGATTCCGCCCAATCATGATGACCACCATGGCGGCACTGCTCGGCGGCTTGCCGTTGGCGCTCGGAGGTGGCACGGGATCGGAGTTGCGGCATCCGCTGGGAATCACGATTGTCGGCGGATTGCTGTTAAGCCAACTGCTCACGCTTTACACCACCCCTGTGGTCTACCTCTGGTTTGACCGGCTAGCGCGACGGTTCTCGCAATACGGGATTGGTAATCCGATCGAAGAACCAGCGCCGGGGCCTGCGTCCGCGGATTAGACGATGAATATTTCGGCTCCATTCATCAAACGGCCGATTGGCACGTCCTTGCTGGCAGTGGCACTGCTCATGGCCGGAGCGCTGGCCTTCAAGCTCCTTCCGGTGGCATCGCTGCCGCAGGTAGAGTTTCCTGTTATTCAAGTCGGGGCGGGACTACCAGGAGCGAGTCCTGAAACGATGGCGTCGGCGGTTGCCACTCCCCTAGAGCGTCAATTCGGCCGAATCTCCGGCATCAACCAGATGACCTCGACCAGCCAGCTGGGCTCGACCAGCATCGTTCTGCAATTTGATTTGAATCGCAACATCGATGCCGCGGCTCGCGATGTGCAGGCGGCCATCAACGCCGCACGTAGCCAGCTCCCGGCAAATCTTCCCGGCAATCCTACCTATCGCAAAGTAAATCCCGCCGACGCACCCATCCTGATTCTGGCTTTGACTTCGGACATCGTTACGCTGCCAAAAATGTACGATGCTGCCGATTCCGTTCTGTCGCAGAAGCTGGCGCAGGTCAGTGGCGTAGGGCAGGTCTTTGTCGGTGGCGGGGCACGGCCTGCAGTGCGAGCCGAATTGAACCCTACCTTGCTCAATAAACTCGGGGTGGGATTGGATACGGTGCGCACGGCATTGAGTTCAGCGAACGCGAACCGCCCCAAGGGCGAAGTTGCCGACGCGGTCAACGCCTGGAGCATCGGCGACAACGATCAGATATTCCTCGCCGATCAATACCGTAATCTGATCGTCTCCTATAAGAACGGCGCGCCCGTGCGGCTGGGGGATGTGGGCGACGTGCAGGACTCAGTGGAAGACATTCATAACGTGGGGCTGTCGGGCGGAAAGCCCGCGGTTCTCATCATTGTCTTCCGGCAACCGGGAGCGAACATTATCGAAACCGTTGACCGCGTCCGTGAGACCCTGCCACTGCTCAAGGCTTCGATCCCATCGGCAATTGATCTGAATGTTGTTCTCGACCGGACGATCACGGTTCGCGCCTCCGTCTCCGATATTGAGTTCACACTGCTGATTTCCGTTGTGCTGGTCATCCTGGTCGTGTTTGCGTTTCTGCGCACCTTCCGGGCAACGTTGATTCCGAGCGTAGCCGTGCCACTTTCACTCATCGGAACTTTCGGGATCATGTATCTGATGGGATACAGCCTGGATAACCTCTCTCTGATGGCACTGGCGATTTCTACCGGATTCGTCGTGGACGACGCCATTGTCGTTCTGGAGAACATCACCCGTTATCTCGAGCAGGGAGTACCGCCAGTACAGGCGGCTTTTCGCGGGGCGCGGGAAATTGGATTCACTGTGCTTTCGATGAGTACGTCCCTCATCGCAGTGTTTATTCCGATTTTGATGATGGGCGGGATTGTGGGCCGCCTGTTTCGCGAATTTGCCGTCACCTTGAGCGCGGCCATCGCGGTTTCGCTGGTAGTGTCGCTCACCACAACGCCGACGATGTGCGCCAAGTTTCTGCGGCCATTAGGTGAAGAGAAACATGGCCGCATTTACCGGTTCAGCGAGTGGGCCTTCGAGCGCATGCTCGGTACCTATCGCGGTGGTTTGCGCTGGGTGCTGCGACATCAGCTGCCAACCCTCATCGTCACGATTCTCACTGCCGCGCTCAGCGTCTACCTCTACGTGATTGTCCCCAAGGGCTTTTTCCCCCAGCAGGACACCGGTCGAATTACGGGATCGGTGCAGGCGGCCCAGGATATCTCCTTCGACGCCATGAAGCAGAAGATGTCACAATTCGTAAATATCGTGATGCAAGACAAATCAATTGCGACGGTCGTCGCATTTGCTGGCGGCAACACGCAGTACAACACCGGCCGCATGTTCATCACGCTGAAGCCGCTGAACGAGCGCAAGGAGACGGCAGACCAGATCATCGCCAGACTAAGAAAGAAACTGGCCGTGGTTCCGGGCGCCACGCTGTACATGCAATCCGCGCAGGACCTGACAATTGGCGGGCGGCAAAGTCAGGCGCAATACCAGTACACATTGCAGGGAGAAAATCTTCAGGATCTGAACACCTGGGCGCCGCGACTGCTGCAAAAGCTGCGCACTCTGCCCGACCTTCGGGATGTCAACACCGATCAGCAGGATAAGGGTCTTCAGGCCAGCGTCGTCATTGACCGTGACACCGCCGCGCGTCTCGGCGTGGCTACAGCCGATATTGATAACGCACTTTACGACGCCTTCGGCCAGCGGCAAGTTTCGATCATGTACCGCCAGCTGAACCAGTATCACGTAGTCATGGAAGTTGCGCCGGAGTTCGCGCACAGCGTCGAGGCGCTGCAGAACATCTATGTACGAGGCTCCAACGGCACAGCGGTCCCCCTGGCGACCTTCGCTCACTTCGGGCAGTCGAACACCTCTCTGGCCGTGAATCACCAGGGGCAGTATCCGTCGGTGACATTATCTTTCAACGTGGCACCGGGAGTTTCGCTCGGGCAGGCGACTCAGGTGATCCAAGACGCCGAGCGATCGATTGGATTTCCTTCTACCATCAACGCCAGTTTTCAGGGAACCGCCGCGGCCTTCCAACAATCTCTTGCCAATGAACCGATTCTCATTCTAGCGGCGCTCGCCACCGTGTACATCGTATTAGGCGTGCTGTATGAGAGCTATATTCATCCCATAACGATTCTCTCTACGCTACCTTCCGCCGGGGTTGGCGCAATTCTGGCCTTGCTGTTGAGCCACAACGAATTGAATGTGATGGGACTGATCGGCATCATCCTGCTGATTGGGATCGTGAAGAAAAACGCCATCATGATGATCGACTTCGCCCTCGATGCCGAGCGGCGCGAAGGCAAGAATTCCGCCGATTCGATTTACGAGGCCTGCATTCTGCGCTTTCGGACGATCATGATGACCACATTGGCGGCAATGCTGGGCGGGTTGCCTCTGGCCCTCGGTACCGGCACCGGATCGGAGTTGCGCCGGCCTCTGGGAATCACAATTGTTGGTGGTTTGATCGTCAGCCAGGCGCTTACCTTATTCACGACTCCGGTCATTTATCTCTATATGGACCGGCTGCGGCTGTGGGCGGCGAGCCGGCGTGGCCTACCCCGGCACAAGGAAATCCCTCCCATCTCGCCCAGCCCGAGCGCTGCGGATTAGTCCCTTTACGAAACTTTACCGTGGTTGACGAAAGTTTTACCGCATCACAGAAACCCGTAGTGTTCAATAATATGAGTGGATGAATGGTTGAGGTGCGTGCCATTACATCGCGGACTTGCGCGGGAGCGTTCGTTTCTGTATGAGATCGATTTTCGGCGCGGTTCGATTCTTGTTTCACCCCAGGGGACCCACAGTTGCAAACCTACCCCTACTATTTCTTTGTTTAGGTTCCTGCTTACTGGCACAGGAACCGGCGCCAGCGACTCAGAAATTTGTTATTTCCGGCGTAGTTAAATCCGGGACTACTCCGATTCCAGGAGCGACGGTGATCGCGACAGATTCCGCGGGACAAAAAACCGTTACTTCGACTGACCTGGACGGCAGCTATGGGGTTCAGGTACTTGCCCCGGGACGCTACACGCTACGTGCAGAAATGTCGGCATTCGCGCCGGTAACTCGCGACGTTGTGGTCGCCGGGACAAGCACGCAAGCCGATCTGGGGCTAGTGCTGCTGTCGCGCGTGCAGCAGCCTGGTCATCCCGAACAGAGACCGGCGGCACGGAACGGGGGCGGCCGAGGATTTCAAAGCCTGGCCGTAATGCAGGGAGAAATGGGCGATACGTCGTCCAGCAATGCAAATGACCAGATAGTTCCGGCGGGAATGCCCATGCCCGGGGTTGATCCGAATGCAGCGACGGAGTCGATTGCGGTGTCGGGAAACAACACGAGTATGACGATGTCCGCCATGAGCGGCGATGAAATGCAGCAGCGCATG
>DATHJP010000351.1:0-3424 GCA_035489695.1 Terriglobales bacterium | reverse complement strand
CAGTACAATTACACACGCCCCCAATCACTGGCTGAGTCCAAGTCGGGAGAGCAAGATTGCGAAGCGGGGATCTCCGCGCAGCGGGTCCCAGATCGGATCCACCCCAAGCGCCGAAACCAGTTCGGCGCGTTCTTCAACAGCTCGTCCCAACCATGTGAGCGCTCGATTTTTCTCCCGAAGTCCCACATAGATAAGCGCTATCTCAAAAGACCGCGGATGGCTAGCAGACGACTCTGCGATCAGGTTACGGAGTATCGTCTCCGCTTGCGGGCGGTCTCCCGCCATTGCGTAGGCGTAACCGAGACGGGCATATTCTGACGGATCCTCTCCGAGCTGGTGCAATGCCACTTGCATTTCAGCAACCGCCTCTGGAAACTTGGATTGCTGGATATAGTCGAACCCAAGGCTTTCGTGCGCCAGCCCGAAATTCGGCTCCAGACTGAGGAGTTGTCGCTCCAGGTCAACTGCTCGCTGAAACTGGTGCGAATAGTAGAACACGTCGCCCAGTCCAGTACCGATGACTAGCGATAAGGGATCAAGCTCGTAGGCTTTGCGCATTTCCGCTTCCGCGTCCGCAAATCGCGCTTGATCATATAGCCACTCCGCATACCACTGGTGTGCCGGAGCGTAGTTGGGGTTCCTGTCGATGGCTCGCTGAAATTCCTGTTGCGATCCTTTCCAGTCGCCATCATTCAAAAACTTTACAATGGCCAATGCCGTATGCGCTTCGGCCAGGCGATCATCAAGTTCGAGTGCCTTCTCCGCAGCGGCCCGCGTCTTTTGGTAGGACGCGCGCGGCGGAACCTTTGGATTGTAAAAACTATAGACGGCATAACATTCCGCCATTCCCGCATACGCGCGAGCAAACCCGGGATCGCGCGCGATGGCTTCGTTGAAGTATCGAATTGCCGCACGAAGCCCCTCGGCGGTACGTTTGTTCCAGGAGTAACGTCCTCTTAAATAGGATTCGTAAGCCTTGGGGTCAACCGGACGAGCTTCCGCCTGAAGGTCGTCTCTTTGTTGTGACGTCAATTGAATGCGAATTTCGTTGGCAATTCCCTGTGCAACCTCCGCCTGCAAGGAGAGCACATCTCGAAAATCTCGCTCGTAGCTGTCCGCCCAGAGGTGCCGATCCGAGCGCGCGTCGATCAGCTGTGCCGTAATGCGAACTCGTTCCCCCGAACGCATTACCGTCCCCTCGACCACCGCATCCACTCCGAGTTCTCGCGCGATTTCCGGCAGAGGGCGCTTCGTATCCTTGTACCGTTCTACGGATGTGTGCGAAATCACCCGGAGGCCACCGGACTTGGCAAGATGGGTGATCAACTCATCGGTCATGCCGTCGCTAAAGTATTCCTGCTCTGGATCCGGGGAAAGATTGCGGAGTGGGAGCACAGCCAGGGACTCAATGCGATGAGCCCCCACGCCTCCAAACCATCGATCGCGAAGATGGTCCCAATCAAATGCAAATATGAGAGCGACGGCTACGCCGGCCGCCGCCAGGAAGAGTCCAAATAGCAATGCGGTTTTTCGGCGGTGTGGCACGGTCGCAGGTGAAACGGCCGGTGACTCGGTTCGTGCGGACCCAATAAAGCGGTATCCCCGGCGGGGCAGGGTTTGAATGAATTCGGGCTGATCAGGGTTATCGCCGATCGCAGCGCGAATCTTCTTGATAGAGAAGTTCAGGCCATGCTCAAAATCGACAAAAGTGTCAATACCCCATAAGTTTTGTTTGATTTCGTCGCGAGTGACCAGCTCCCCGGGTCGGCTGGCAAGAAAAATTAGGAGCTTCGTAGGTTGAGGGGGCAGATTGACCTGCCGTCCGTCCTTCCACAATTCTCCGCTGCGTGGATCCAGTTCAAAGGGTCCGAAATAAAGGCGTGTCGACGGAGTGGTGCTTGCGCCCACAATCTACTACTCCCTAAGCGGAACCCGCTTCTGTCCGCCATTCTAACCCCAATTTGGTAGTTCGTAAGCCCTTAAGTTTCGTACTCAACGGACCACACTCACCCAAAACTCACCGAAAACTCACCCATTACTCATTGATTGCAACCGAGAGCGGGTTCAGGCTGCACCGGCGGGCAAATCGGCACTGCTCCCCGGCGCAATCCGTTTTAAGGAGATTTGTATGTTGGGAATGAAGTTAGGCACAGTCGTGGCTTTAGCGGCAATACTTGGGTTCCCGTCGCAACTCCTGGCTGGCAACTCCTGCACGAGTATCAGCGGTCACATCTCCGGGCAGATTATCGGACCTGATCCCGCCTGTAACGGCGCACTGACGGAAATTGGGACATTCACCGGCAACCCCAGCGGAACATTCGTTGCTTGTGTAACCAAAACGAAAGAGCACGGCGGAGGCGTCATCGTCTTTAAGCTGGTGCACACCTACACCACCACCAGCGGCGATACATTCACCACGGCCGATAACATCGTCGCCCATCCTATTAATCCGCCTCTCTACCAGGTTGATAACCACGCCACCATTACGGGCGGCACCGGCTTGTACGAGGACGCCGTCGGTTTCAGCTACGACCAAGGCACGGTGGATTTGGGAACGGGTGTGGTCTCGGTCGATTACCAAGGCCAGATTTGCACCCCCTAGTTTTTGAAATTGTGCTCGGCTGAACACAACGTCAAAAAAATCGCAGAGGAGAATCATCAAAGGAGGCACTGTGAAATCCGGAAAATTGAAATCGAAATGGTATCAAGGAATTATGTTGCTGGTGGCGGCGATGGCGCTCGCAGCAGCGCTCCCGGAGGCCCAGGCACAAGCGGTCCACGGAAGCGGAACAACCAACCGCGTTCCACTCTGGACTAACAGCAGCACTCTGGGAAACTCGGCGCTTTCCCAGAGTGGGAGCAACCTCACGACCAGCGGCAGTATCACTGCTCTCAGTTTTGCTGGCGACGGTTCGGCGCTCAGCAATGTTAATGCCGCGAAGCTCGGCGGCATTCTGCCCGGCGGCTTTGCGCAACTAAGTGCGGCTAGCAACCCGTTTACCGGCAGTATCACTGCTGCCAGTTTTGGTGGCGACGGCTCGGCACTCAGCAACGTTGATGCCGCGAAGCTCGGCGGCATTCCGTCCAGCGGCTTTGCGCAACTAAATGCGGCCAGCAACCCGTTTACCGGCAGCCTCTCGGCCAGCACCGTCAACTCCACCAACCCCTATCAAATCGGCGGCGCGAACGTGCTGAGCGTGGCCGGTTCCAACAACCTGTTTGTGGGTCAGTCAGCGGGCGCTAGCATCACCACGGGCGATGCCAACATCGCTAGCGGGTATCAGGCCCTCTTCAGCAACACCACGGGCATCTTCAACACCGCCAGCGGGCTCGAAGCAGGCACGCAGTTACAGAGCGGAAACTCGAATATCCTGGTGGGATACGCGGCAGGCGGGCAGCTCTTCTCAAACGAGAGTAACAACAT
>DATHJP010000350.1:0-10270 GCA_035489695.1 Terriglobales bacterium | reverse complement strand
GTTCCCGAGCGATTGTAGCCGTGCTTCTCGTAGACCCTCATAGCGGCTGCCAGGGGCAAGGTTGTGTCCAGCGTGATTCGCTTGCAGCCGCGAGAAAGCAGCCATGCTTCGATGGCTGCCAGCAGTTTCGCAGCGACGCCTCGGCCGTGCCAGTCCGGGAGAACTGCCATGCCGCGCAGGTGGCCTTCTCTTGTGTCGGGATGCCATGCGGCGGCGATTGTTCCGACGACATTTCCCGCCACGGTGGCGACCAGGACCCGCATTTGCTGCAGGCGGAAATGGACCGTCTCGTTGGTTAGAACGGTATCGGCAAAGGCGGGCGGCGAGTAGTGGTTTCGATAGGGCTCAAAGGCGGCTGCCAGGCATTTCAACATCGTTGCGGCATCTTCGTCATCATCTCTGGCGGGACGGATCTCGATATCCGCGGTGGGATTCATGCCGACATGTCGATTGTAATGGAGTAAAACCCTGCCGAGCTTGGCTCCGCTGGACAGGCGAGTCGCTTGTCCCTACGTGGCTGGTGCTGGGCGTCTGACTTACGCCTGCACTTACTAGGGAGTTAAAAGGAAGGCGCGTGCTTTCCCGTTGTGCGTGCCGTCGCCGACAATTTGGCCGGCGTTGTTGATGCCGTTGGCGGATAAGAGCGTCCATCCGGAGCCGGGCGGGAGCAGGGTGTTGAGATCGGTCATCTTTCCGGCGCTGTATATGAAGGCGTGATAGGTGTTGCTGAAAGTAGCCTGGCCAACCACAACTCCGGCGTCGTTAATTCCGAAACCCCAGCTGGTGGACGAGCCGAGTGTCCCCAAATCTGTCATTTTGCCGGCGCTCCAGAGGAATGCGTGGGCGGCGCCGTTACGGAGATAAGCTAGTCCGGTAACCTGGCGCTTGTTGTTGATGGCGTATCCCTGGCTCCAGGAGCCGCCGAGAGTTCCGAGCTTGTGCATCTTGCCGCTGGCCCAGATGAATGCAAAAAAATTGCCGACGCTGTCGTAGGACGTGCCGACCACCTGGCTGGAGTTATTGATTCCCTGCGCCACGTTCCACCATTGCGGAGTGTTCGATCCCAAAGTTCCGAGGTCGGTCATTTGGCCGTTGCTATAAAGAAATGGATGGATCTCGCCATTCGCAAGATAGGAGGCGCCGACGACCTGGCCGAGATCGTTGATGCCGTAGCCGTCCGATGAGCCGCCGCCGAGGTCGCCAATGTCGGTTAACTGGTTCCCGTTAGTTATGAAAGCGCGATAGGTCACGTTGTTGGTGGAGTATCCGGCGATCTGGCCAGAAACATTAATGCCGTTGCCGAACGCTACGCTCCCTCCGAGGGTGCCGAGATTGCTCATGTGGCCGGAGGTGTAACGGAAAACATCGTTGACACCGTTGGATCCGTTGGCGGAGCCAGTCACTTGGCCAGACGCATTGATCGCACGCGCAGCGCTGGAACTGCCGCCCAGAGTGCCAAGGTCGGCGACGGAATATGTCTGGGCTACGCACAGCAAGGACGTTGTCAGCATTAACAGGAGGACAGAAATGCGAACAAGAGGAGAACGGGAAACGTTCATGGCGGGCTCCTTGCAGCGAGATCGGACTCCAAATTGTTCCATGTGGGAGATCCGGCGTTGTCACGAGAATGTCAAAACTTTGTAGTCTGTGAGGCAGCTGGTGTGTGCCTTGGAAGTCCCACTCTGAGACTGGCGGGAGGCCGTGACGCTGCTTTCCTCGGTAAAAAGCTGTAGTTTAGAATCTTCGACAGGAGAGAGTCGTAATGAATCGTGCCTTGATAACTGTTTTACTACTGATTAGCGCGGCGCAGCCAGGCAGGGGACAACAACCGACTGCTCCCATGGATTGCCACTTTGTGGCCGCGGAGAAACACTTCGATCGGGTCCTGATTGTGGTGCTGGAAAATCAGAGCTACGTCGCGGCCATCAAAGATCCCTACCTAAAACAAATAGCGGACGAAGGGGTTGAGTTCACGAATTTCAGAGGGGTGGAGCATCCATCCTATCCTAATTATTTAGCAATGATCGCGGGCAGTACGTTCGGCATGAAGGGTTGGTTTGGGGATAACCAGAAAAATTTCTCTGATGATAATCAGCACAGGACGATTGGGGACCTGATTGAGTGGAAAAATTATGCGGAGAATTATCCCGCCAAAGCTGGACAGTCAGCTTATTTAAAATCCACGTTCGGCAGATATGCACGGAAGCACGTGCCGTTTCTAAGTTTTAAGAAAATCCAACAAAAAGGATACGAAAATGTTGTGGGAGTTGACACCAAGGACCCGCACAACGCTTTCGTCACTGACGTGGGGAATGCGCGCAAAGATCAGAAAGACAAAGAGCACAAGAATCTTTCTACCTACATGCTGTACACGCCCAACATGGACGATGACGGACACGATACGGATCTTGCCACAGCGTCCAAGTGGTTAAAGAATTTTCTCGAAACCTGGTTCCCGGCCGACGCTCGCGCCGGTACTTTAACAGTCATCACCTTTGATGAAGGCGAACCTCCGGAAGAGGAATCCAATCACATCTACACTGTATTTCTGGGCGACATGGTGAAAAAGGGTCAGAAAGTGAATGATCGCTACGATCATTTTGATCTCTTGCGAACTGTAGAAAATAATTTTGGGCTGGTGCAACTGAATTACGGCGATTGCAAAGCAACCGGGATCACCGGGGTTTGGAAATAGCGTCTGTGAAGTCGAAGCGGGCGGTGTCGCTCGGCTAAAAATAAAAATCGGGCCACTCTCACAAGCGGCCCGACGACGTACCGACAAGACATCGAGCTATTGAAGCGTGACCAGCACCTGTATGAGGCCAGTCCCGCGGGGGAGAGGCTCTAATGCCTTTCCTAATACTGCTCCCATCATTTTGCGCCTGTCGGTTCCTTTCATGGCGTAGCCTTGCTTGCTGGAAGTGACCAGCAGATCACCAGCTGCAATCGCGCCGTTTTCAGCGGTAACCTTGCAAGGAACAACACCTACGACGGCCAGAGGCACATCGGATTTTGGGGCTTCACCCATCTTGTACGGAGTCCCGAGCACTCCGGGCTTGGTCGAATAGATGCCGGCAACCAGTGTGGAATAAGGCTTGGTAGTGCGTGCGAGGCGGCGAGTGGAGCTGTGGTCGATCACGAGGACGTCGCCCGCGGCGTAGACAGACTTCGATCCTTTAACGGAGAAGGACTCGGCAAAGTCGGCGCCGCCGATGTTATAGGAATTGGCAAATACATCTCCCACATCGTTTACGCGGAAGACATTTTGCAGGACGCCGGGAGTATGCGTCATGGTTCGGCCGACCATTAGAGTGCCGCCACCATCGCTGTAATCTTCTTCGAAAACGCCGGCGGCACCGGCGGTAGCATTGATAATACCCAGCACGCCGATGGGATATCCCGATCCACATGCGACGTTGCAGGGAGACGCCACAGTGCCCAACACGCCGACTCCAGTCGGGCTCTGAGCGAAGCCCTTCACTCCGATGCCAGTTCCGCTGCTGGCACTAGCGTCACCAAAAAGGCCCAGCCCCTGAGTGCTGCTGCTAAAGAAAGCGCCTCCGGTAGCGGCGCCGGTTTTGGCCATGTTTTCGCCACGGACGGCGACGCCGACAGGGCTAAAACTTCTTCCCCACACGCCATTGTTGTAACCACTGGTGCCGGTTGCCTGGCCAAAGATGGCGCCTACGCCACCGGTGGAAGGAGTGCTAGCCTGGAGACCAAATCCACTCCCAGTCTGAGTTACGTTGACCACTTGGTTCGTGTTTGATCCATTGAAATTGGTTGGGCCCTGCGATATCTGGGCTCGGCTTATGCTGGCTGTGAATATGAACAGGCAGACTCCTAGAAATGTCAGGCTGGTAGCGGCTCTCATCTGAGTTCAATCCTTGGGTTCGTAAATTCTTCGCGGATGATTTCGCAAAGGTATACGGGTTGGAGGTGCTGGAATAGAGGTGAGTTGTACATCTAAGGTATTCCTGAACGAGGAAATATCCTGTAGATACCCCTTGGTGCCCTTTGTGAATGTTGAATCGAACTCTGGTTTTCGGAGTTTGTGGGACCCGTTTACTGGGTGCTGCAGTTAGCGATGCAACGCACGGTTTGCAGTTCGATTTCAGCTTTCTTGTGTCCGGAAAAAGAAGTGTCAGGTTTGATGATGAGGGATTGCGGGCCGTCGGCGAGGTTGAAGTGACAATCGAAGGTCAGGGACTGAACGCCGCGCTGTTTGCAGGATGTGTTGCCAAGGGCGGATGACAAAGTCTCGGGCTGATCGTAGATCTGGTCGGCGAATTTCGAAGGCAGGACTGCGATCGTCATTGGTACTGGAGCTTTGATCTTCACGCTGAGCTGCTGACCATCGCGTTCCGGAGTGAGCAGGCTATAAATCTTCGGAACCGATGTGAGCTCATACTTTTCTTTCACCAGACGGAACCATTGATATTCCGGCTGAATGCAATTGGTCATGCAAGTCCAGCTGTAGTACGTGATCTTCAAATCGTTGGGCGAGACGAGCTTCTTGGAGCCGCGGTTCAGCACTGCGACGATGCCAGTGAGGATGGCGCGATCGGGAGTGCGTTCATCCTGAATAATAAGGACCATGGGACGGTCAGATGGAAGATGACACTCATAAGTCGTGGTAGTCACATGCTCTCGCATGCAATGATAAGTAAGGTTGCTCAAGGTTGAGGGATCGGGATGCTGAAGCGCGCTATTCCATTCGTCCGCAAAGGCCATGGCAATCGTGACTGGCTGTTTGGCTTGTACGTCAATATGCATATTGCCGCCGCCTGGACCGGGACGATAAACGCGGCCGGTGTGGTAGTCGGCAGGATCGAGTCGGACTACTTCGTCACTGGCGCGTGTCCAGTCGAAAGTCTTCTGCTGCGCGCTTGAAAATTGGGCGAAGGCGCAGAGCAACAGCCCGAGCGTGCAGATGATTTTCATGGGATTTCATAGACATTTAAGGCTGGGTCGCGACCAGCGCACAAGACGATTCATCGCCGGCGGATTACGTAAGTACTCAGGATTTGGTGTGGAAGGTGCGAACCTTCCAAATGATGACAGTTAATAAATGGAGCCGCCGGGCTGTGTCGAGCTCAACACGCCGGCGTTGGCCGATACGGTGTATGCGGTGCCACCTTTGCCCGACCACGAGGAGAGATCAAACGTGCCGCTGGAATTGATCCGGTAAACACTTATGTTGGCATAAGTGAGCGGCGTTTTTGGCTGGCAGACTTGAGGCGCGCCGGGAGCTTGCATGAAGTAAACGGTGCTCGACCCCACAACCGTGCCGTTTCCGCGGCTGTCGATCAGAAGTGCGGTTCTCTCGTCGAGGGCAATGTCACGCGGCGTGTTTGACCAGGCATTGGTGTAGATGCGGCACATAAACGCGAGATCGCGTCCCATGCGGTCACGAGTGACAAAGTGCGGATCACCGATGATTCCCTGCAAGATAGAGAGATCCACAAAATCACGATCGAGCGTGATGTATCGACTGAACGGATCCGCCAGAGCCTGGCTTGAAGTCACGCCCTGACTGGCCAGCGCCGAATAGATGAATTGGGAAAGCACGTTCATGCCGGCGCTGGTACCGCCGATGGGAACGCCCTGCGCGATCAGTCCATTGAGCGCGTCTTGAACCGGCGTGCCTTTCCAGTAGTTGATGTAGTTGGATTGATCGCCGCCGGCAATCCATAAAGCTTCCGCGCTCTGGATAGTACTGATCACGAATGGGTCGCTGGCCATGGTGCGATTCGGAATAATCAGCGTGGCGACCGAATTTTCACTGGGGCAGAGCTGTTGGATGTACGGATTGTAGGCGTCGGTTCCGGTGGCGCGGATCACCAGAAAATCGCCATTGCCGCTGCGCTGGCACATCCACTGGAAGGCGGCATCCACGTCAGTGCCCCCACCCATTAAAACCGTGCCCGGAGTGGTGGCAGTGGTCACGTCATTATTATTGCCTACGCGGAAATAAGAATATTGCTTTGCCGCTACCGCTGGCAGAGTGATGAACAACACAAAAAGCAGCAGACAGAATTTGCGCATGGTGGCCCCCGGGAACGGAATCATAATGCCAGAAGGCGTGAGCTGCAAGGCTTTTGAGATTCAATCAAGAGCAGACACGTACCGTTGAAAGCTGATTTCCACGGGACTAAGATTCATCGGCGTGCAAATCGCGGCGAGGTGAGCTATGCCGAAATCCAGACCTCTTTCTGCCACCGCCTTAAAAACAGTTTCTGAATCACCCGACATCATCAGCGTGGGTCCGCCGCGCGTGCCGGCTCTCTACGGCATTAAGCCACGCAAAGAATACTTGCCCTGGAGCCATGCGCGAGAGCGGTTAACGGGCTCGCGCAATTATTGGATCTGTACGGTTCGCCCGGACGGGCGTCCTCACTCAATACCGGTGTGGGGCTTTTGGCTCGACGATGCTCTATATTTCGGTACGGCGCAGACGACCCGAAAAGCCCGCAACCTGGCGCACAATCCTGCTGTCTCGGTGCACTTGGAATCCGGCGACGACGTAATTATTCTGGAAGGAACTGCGATCGAGGTCAATGACAAAGCCGTTTTCAAAAAGATCGATGCAGCTTGCCGCACCAAGTACAAGATGCCATTGATGATTATTCCGGACAGCGTTCTGTATTGCGTGCGTCCTCGCGTGGTGTTGGCTTGGAAGGAAAATGACTTTCCGGGCACGGGAACGCGCTGGGAATTTCCCCGGAGCTGATGCATGTCAGCAGCCAGGCGCGTCACTCACGAATATACGCAGACCAACGATGCTCCGCCGGAAACCGTCTTCCCACTTCTATGTCCCGTCCGAGAAGCAGACTGGGTGCCGGGATGGCAGTACACGATGATCTATTCAAAATCGGGTGTCGCGGAGGCGGGATGTGTGTTCACTACTACGAATGACGATGGCACACAGACCACTTGGCTGGTCACTGAGTACGATCCAGCAAGACTCCGCATCGGATTCGCATGGGTAAATCCGGGTCAAGTAGCCGCGCAAATCGAAATCTATCTGAAAAAGAACTCGAAGGGTGCGACGACGGCGGTCATTCGCTACACCTATACAGGCTTGTCAACCGCCGGCAATCAGGAAGTCGAACGTTATGACAAGAAATTGTTCGAGCAAAAAATGCAGGGCTGGGAAGCTGCCATTAATCATTATCTACGGACGGGAAAAGCTATTGGTGTAGCAGTGCCGTGATAATCATTCCCATCTATATTTGCCTGACGACAACAAGAAGCTTATAGTCGGCCTGAATCTTCGGGAGGCCCGGCATGAAACATCTGCTGAACTGGGTGATAAGCGCGCTGGCGCTGTGGATTGTGGCGCGTCTGATCCCCGGCTTTTATCTGACTGGGCCATTCTCGGCGCTGATCGCCGCCCTGGTGATTGGCTTCGTGAATGCCACGCTGGGAGTTTTTCTCAAGATTATTACCTTTCCACTTACCCTGATCACGTTAGGAATCTTCTGGATCGTCATTAATGCGGCGATGATTGAGTTGGCTTCGGCGATTGTTCCCGGCTTCCGCGTGGACACGTTTGCCGCCGCATTTTGGGGAGCCATCGTGCTCAGCCTGGTCAACATGTTTTTCCGCTGGCTGATAGGACCAGGCCGAGAGCCGGTCGCGTGATTCGGCAAGTCTTGGATAGAGGCATAAAAATCCGATCCTTGACTCGCTAAGACTTCGGGAGGACCATCGGGGCCGCTGAGTAGTCTCTTCAACTAGCACTCCCCCCAAGGCGAGTAAAGTGCCTTTCCCCCAAGGCGAAATTACCCAGTTTTTTCAGCCTGCCTGATCGGAGAGGTTGATGGAGGAGACTCCGACTCGAGAGGAAATATGAAAACGAAATTGTATCGATTGCTCGAATTGGCGTCGTTGCTTGTGTTGTTCCTTGCGCAGCAAACGGTGCAGGGACAAAGTTTCACAACCCTGTATGCGTTCACCGGTGGTGCGGATGGGTCAGGTCCTTCAGGTTTGACGCTGGACTCGGCGGGTAATCTTTATGGTGTCACGTTCCGCGGAGGTGATCTCACTTGTCAGCCCGTATATGGCTGTGGAACGGTGTTCAAGCTCGACTTGACAGGCCAATTGACAGTCCTGCACAACTTCACGGGATCGCCGGATGGAGCGGAACCGTCAATTTCTTCGCCGCTGTTTCGGGATGCAAGAGGCAATCTGTACGGCACCACGGAATCCGGCGGCGCTCCCATTAATGAGGGAACGGTATTCAGAGTGGATCCGACCGGTAAGGAAAAGGTGCTCCACCGGTTCACCAATTTGGCGGGTGGATTGCTGCCCGTCGGCGGTGTGATAGGGGATGCGGCCGGTAATCTCTATGGCACCACACAGTTTGGCGGGGATGCCAACTGCAACGACTCCGGGCCGGGTTGCGGGGTGGTATTCAAACTGGACCCCAGGGGAACCCAGACTGTTCTCTATAGATTCAGGGACTCGCCCGATGGACATCAACCGCAGGCGAGCTTAAGAAGGGATGCTGCGGGAAACTTGTACGGGACCGCAGCATATGGCGGCGCCCAATGCAGTTACCAATATGGATGCGGGACGGTATTCAAAGTGGATGCGACTGGCCAGGAGAGCATACTGTACACGTTTACTGGGGGAGCCGACGGGGGAGTACCGATCGCAGGTTTAGTCCGAGATGCAACCGGCAACTTATATGGCGCGACTGCGGGGTTCGGCACTTATGATTCTGGGACGGTCTTCAAACTGGATCCTAGTGGCAAGGAGACTGTTCTCTACAGCTTCAAGGGTGGGGCGGACGGGGAAGATCCCCTCGCGGGATTGGTCAGGTCTCCCGACGGCAGCCTCTACGGTACGACCGCTTACGGGGGCAACGGCGCTTGCAGTTTTGGCTGTGGAACGGTGTTCAAGCTCGATCCCCACGGTCACGAAATAGTACTCCACAGCTTCACTGGAGGGGCAGATGGGGCCTATCCCAACGCAGTTCTTGTTCGGGATTCGGCGGGGAACCTCTATGGCACGGCAGGCGGGGGTGGCGATCCTAATTGCGGCTGCGGGACGGTGTTCAAGATAACACCTTGAAGAGGACATTCGGCGACTCCGCGTTAAGAGTCTGTGCCGCGACGGGAACCGACATTACTGGGCAATTCATGTGGATTGTTGAAAGGATTCCGGTAGACACGTTTCAAGAGCCTACACGGAAGCCGTAGTCCGCATAATGGAACGCTGGCGGGATGCTGGAGCGAGCGGCACATCGTGTGACTTTGATGTGATGACGCCAGGAACCTCCGCGAGAAGAGCGGCGCTCGCCGGTTTCCGGGCCACGTGGGTTTTGTTCCGGGGAAACAGCGTAATAGTCGGCCTGGTACCAATCACTGCACCATTCGTGGACATTCTCTGAAATGTCGTAGAGACCGAATACATTCGGCGTATAGCGGCCCACTGGCTCCGGGCCTGACTTCCAGCGCGTTTCATAATCGGGCAAGGATTCTGGAGAAGCGTCACCCCAGGGAAAAAGCTTACCTTCCATGTTGCCGCGCGCGGCTCGTTCCCATTCAGCTTCGGTGGGCAAACGATAATGCCGGGTGGTGGCGGCGCTCAGCCATTCGCAATACTTCATCGCGTCGAACCAGGAAACTGCTACTACCGGCTGCTCAGGACGATTGAAGTTAGGATCGTCCCACAGGGGTGGGGATGGGATCCCCGTCGCGCGCAGAAAATATTCGTACTCACGATTAGTTACCTGGCAGGCGGCGAGGTGGAATGCGTCGACCCAGA
The DNA here is from genome assembly GCA_035489695.1 of Terriglobales bacterium. Taxonomy (GTDB): domain Bacteria; phylum Acidobacteriota; class Terriglobia; order Terriglobales; family Acidobacteriaceae; genus 40CM-3-55-5. The sequence goes on along the minus strand of DATHJP010000350.1, from coordinate 493 downwards.
CGCGGTGCAGTGGGCGCTCGTTATCCTGGCCTGTGTTGGAGCCCATCCAGAACCAGCCTTCGGGGATGGGAACGAGAGTGGGTTCGACCAACAGTGCTGAGGCGGACGCGCTTAGCTGGGAAGGCATGGGAGTTGGCTGGTCGATCAAGAAGATTTTAGTTGAGCAACGGTGCCTCGGCGAGACGGCGGCTACAGCCGCGTCATATTAGCCAGCTTATCGCAGAGCTAAAGCGCTGCGCCACCCAAAGGCAACAAATTACTCTCGCGACAAAATCTGTAAAGCCGCGGGCGAGGGCGCCCGCGCCACGCAAGCAACGAAACTCGCCCACAAGAGAGGCGAAGTTCGTCTCAAATCTTATCGATCTTAGCGCTGGTTTGGACAGGCGAGGTCGCCTGTTGCTACGTGGGCAGTGCTGGGTTGCGACGTCCGCCGGGCAATCGTCTCAGCGGACTTCGGCTAGCTCAAGGCGTAACTTGTGGGTGGCACGGAACA
>DATHJP010000349.1:0-3588 GCA_035489695.1 Terriglobales bacterium | reverse complement strand
CCCAACTAAGCATGCGTGCCGTCCTGCCACGCTTCTTAGAAATGGAAGCCAAGCACGGAAGTCTGGGCCGTGGCATGCTAGCCGCCCGCCGGAAGACAGCGTCGAATCCAGCACGTCCGTTGTTCACTTCTTTAAAAGACGGAATGCAGTTGATGGTGGAAACCCTCATAGCTCGACTGTCCCCATCTGCTTTACATCTCAATCGCCCAGTGCAGTCGATGCGTCCGCAAGAAAACGGCTGGCTGATTTCGGCCGGACACGAATCCTATCGTTTCGATGCAGTCATTGTGGCCACGCCCGCGTACGCCGCCGCGACACTTCTCGAAGATGCCAGCCATGACCTAGCCTCGGAACTGCGTGACATCCCCTACAGTTCATCGGTCACCGTGACACTAGCCTACGATCAAAACGTGCACGCGATGTTGCCTCCCGGCTTTGGCTTCCTGGTGCCGCACTGTGAAGGCAAGCGCCTGCTGGCTGCCACCTTCGTGCACAATAAGTTTTCTGGTCGTGCACCCGCAGACCGCGCTCTGATTCGCTGTTTTCTGGGCGGATCACGCGACCCGCAGATTCTCCAATCTTCGGACGAAGAAATAGTCCGCATCGTCCGCGAAGAATTGAAGCAGATCCTCGGGTTCGCCGACGAACCGCTTTTCACTCGCGTGTACAAGTGGAATGCCGCAACGGCGCAATACACAGTCGGGCATTTGGAACGAGTGGACCGAATCAAACATTTCTGTGAAGCTTTGCCCGCACTTGTCTTGGCGGGAAATGGTTATCGTGGAATTGGTGTCCCCGATTGCGTTCGATCCGGAGTGGAAGCTGCCACAACCCTGGGCGCCAATTACTCCCGTAACCCTCAGTAACCTCTCTTCGATTGCAGAAACAACTACTCTCCGTCAGGGTTAATAGAACATATGCGGCAGAGAACCGGGATCAGCAAACGGCTTGTGGGCGCGGCGTTCGCTGCTGTCCTGCTGTACGGGTCGGTGTTGTGTGCGCAGGAACAATCTAGCGATTCGCGCGACACATCCGCGATGGAAATGCCCGTCCCTGACTCCAACAACAAACCCTCAGAAATGCGCGAACTGCCCGGAATGGGCACCGATGGCAGCGCCCACGCCATGCATTCCATGGAATCCCATCACATGGATATGGGCGTGCACATGAAAATGACCACGCTGCGGGATCCCAAGCCAGGCGATGAGGAGCGTGCACAAGAAGTAGTCGAGGCGGCTCGCAGAGCAGCCGATAAATATCAGGACTACAAAGTTGCTGTCGCCGATGGTTATAAGATTTTCTTGCCCAACCTTCCGCAAAAGCAATACCACTTCACCAATTACTGGTACGGATTCGAGGCTGGCCAGCGTTTTAATCCTGAACATCCAACGTCGCTGCTGTACGAAAAACAGGGTAACGAGTACAAATTAATCGGCGTCATGTATACCGCGCCCAAGAAGGCAACTGAAGACGAACTGGATCGCCGCATTCCGCTAAGCATCGCGCAGTGGCATGCACACATCAATATGTGCATCCCACCGACGGACAAAAAGAAAGAAATGTGGGGCGCAAATCCTCGCTTCGGCTTGGCAGGCGCGATCGCCACCAAAGAAGAATGCCAATCTGCCGGCGGTAAATTCGTTCCCCAGATCTTCGGTTGGATGGTTCACGTCTACCCCTTCGAGCAAAAAGCAGAAGACGTCTGGTCGGTCCAACGCCAAGCGGCACCGCACGCGGACTGAAAGAAACACTCAGCCAAACATAGGTTTGCAATTGGAAATTGGAAATCGGAAATCGGAAATCGGAAATCGTACTTCGTCCCTCGTAAATCGCACTTCGTACTTGCTCTCAATCCACCGCTACCATCTCCTCGCTCTCGGTCTTCGTCCGTACTTTGGCCGTCGTCACCAGCACCACCGAAGCAATCACGATCACGCTTCCCGCAACGATGTACGCATCCACGGGTTCATGCAGCACCAGCCATCCCAAAAATACAGCTACCACAGGATTCACATAGGCGTACGTCGATACCTTGGACGTCGATACATGCGCCAACAACCAGATATAAGCCGTGTAGCCAATCAACGACCCGCAGATCACCAGGTACCACACCGCCGCGATCCCGCGAGGCGTCCATATCACGCGCGAGAAATCCCCAACCGCGATAGCAAAAAGCAGATTCGCCAATCCAGCTGCCAGCATCTGCCATGCCGTGGCGGAAAATGGATCTATATCGTCAGATTGCCAGCGTTTAGAAAGCACCGACCCCAAAGCCCAAATAAAGGATGAGAACAGCAAGCTGAGAGAAGCCCACATTTGCGGCACGCCAGTTCCAGTCAGTTTGGGCCACAATAAAACCACAATCCCAACCACTCCCAATCCCAAACCAACCATGGCTCGGGGAGCAATATGATGATCGCCCAATAGCAATGTATCCAGAACCAGAAACCATAATGGTGTGGACGCCAGGATCAGCGCCGCCAGTCCCGAAGCCACGTGCTCTTCGGCATAGGAAAGCGTCAGGTTGCCACCCATCAGCAACATGATGCCTACCACTGCCATCTGCCATAGTTGCCGAGTGCTGTAGCGAATCTTGTGTTTGGTGAATGCGCAGTAGCCCAGCATCAAGATGCCCGAAAGCAAAAAACGAGTGGCACACATCAACGCCGGCGGAATATTCTCGATCGCGATCCGAATTCCCAGGTAGGTCGAACCCCAGAACAGGTACACTAGCCCGAAAGCAAGAATCACGAGCAGCCGTTGCTGGCGTTGCGCTTCGGTCATGGATATCAGACGATTACTGCCGCACCTGCGATGCAAAGTTTAAGGGGTTACGCAGCCTGTAACAACCAGCTATAATGTTCACGTGATCCAGATCTCCAATTCGTTGCCTGCGCAAGCCCGCCCCAACCTCTTCGGCAGCGACTAATTCTCCGATCCTCCCACATCTGAGAACTGAGAACCTAGAACTGACAACTGTTTTTCGGAGGATCCCCATGTCGACCAAGACTCTCGCTGTCGGTCCCAAGATTAAAACCACGCTCCCCGGACCCAAAGCCAAGCAGATTCTCGAAGGCGATGACAAGTACATCTCGCCTTCCTATACGCGCTCGTACCCTCTAGTCGCGAAACAAGGTCGCGGCATAGTTGTTACCGACGTGGACGGAAACGAGTTCTTCGATTTCTCCGCCGGTATAGCTGTCACCTCGACCGGACATTGTCATCCCCATGTGGTCGCGGCCATTCAGAAACAGGCCGCTGAGCTGATTCACATGTCAGGCACGGATTTTTATTACGAGAACATGGTCACTCTGGCCGAGCGTCTCTCGAAAATTGCTCCCATGCCAGGCCCGCACAAGATTTATTACGGCAACTCCGGCACCGAAGCGATTGAGTGCGCGCTTAAGCTGGCCCGTTATCACACCAAGCGGCAGGATATGATCGCGTTTTTCGGCGCTTTTCATGGCCGCACCATGGGTTCTCTCTCGCTGACTGCTTCCAAGCCGCAACAAAAGCGGCGTTTCGCGCCACTGGTTCCCGGCGTCACTCACGTGCGTTATCCGACGTATATCGCGAAGGCGCGAAAGA
>DATHJP010000348.1:0-6281 GCA_035489695.1 Terriglobales bacterium | reverse complement strand
CGGCAGCGCGGCCCAGGACAATGGGATCGGACGGAACGCACTGGTGACAACCTGTACGTGAGCACGCTTGACCAGTTGCGGCAGAAGGATTTCGAGTTCGCGGTAACGGACCAGCGGATCGCCTCCAACAATTGACAGATGGAGCGGCTTATACCGATCCATCATGTCGAGAACGCGCGCGATTAAGTCCTGTCCTTTGAAATCCGACAAGCTGCGCAAGTTCGTGGTCCCGAGATGAGCATCTTCGTACGCGTAACACCCGGGACAACGTAACGGACACTCTTTCGTGATTTCAATGGAAAGCGATGGAACTCGACCTCGTAAGGTGCGGCCCCAAGTTTGCAGAATTGGTTTGACCCGAAGCAAACTCATGCTTTCCCTGTTAGATGCTGTAGACGTGTAGATGTCTCAGCAAACTTCTGGATGGACCGATTTGATCAGACGGCTGGGTGCGGGTTGGGTTCGTTGAGCTGCGGCGCTAATCCCAATTCTTGGACTTCGTACTTCTGCCTCGAACCTGATTTGCCGCTTCCCCCATCCCCTGTTACCATTTTCCTTCCGCTGATCCTTTGCTCTGAATCTTTTCCAAGCTTCTCTTCATCTTGCTTTCGGAGGCAACATGGCAGTCAAAGTAGGTATCAATGGGTTCGGGCGTATCGGGCGCAACGTGTTGCGCGCTTCACTCAACGATCCCAATCTGGAGTTCGTTGCCGTCAACGACCTTACCGATCCCAAGACCCTCGCGCATCTTCTTAAGTACGATTCGATTCTCGGTAATCTGAAGCACAAGATTTCCGCCACTGCGGACAGTATCAAGGTCGAAGACCGCACCATCCGAGTATTTGCGGAAAAAGATCCCGCCAAACTGCCCTGGGAATCGGTCGGTGCCCAGGTAGTGATCGAGTCCACAGGACGCTTCACCGACGCCACTGACGCCAAAAAGCATCTGCGCGGACCGGTAAAGAAGGTCATCATCTCCGCCCCCGCGAAAAATGAAGACTTCACCGTAGTGCTGGGAGTGAACCACCAGCTGTATGATCCGGCCAAACATCACATTATTTCCAACGCCTCCTGCACCACGAATTGTCTTGCCCCTATCGCGAAAGTGGTTAACGACGAGTTCAAGATCGTCAGCGGAACCATGACCACTATCCATTCCTACACCAACGATCAGGTGATCCTCGACTTCCCTCACAAGGATCTGCGACGGGCCCGGGCCGCGGCCGTGTCCATGATTCCGACTTCCACCGGCGCAGCCAAAGCATTGCATCTGGTCATTCCTGAACTTAAAGGCAAACTTGATGGTTTCTCTATGCGTGTGCCTACTCCCAATGTTTCGGTCGTGGACATGGTCACGTTTGTGGAGAAGAAAACTTCCGTCGAGGAAGTGAATGCCGTAATGAAGAAGGCTTCCGAAAGTGGACCATTGCAGGGATATCTCGGATACGAGACAGAGGAACTGGTCTCCGTCGACTACCGTGGCGATCCCCGTTCGTCGATCGTGGACGCCCTCATGACCAGGGTAGTCGCCGGCAATTGCGTCAAAGTAATCTCGTGGTATGACAATGAATGGGGATATTCTTGCCGTGTTCGCGACCTGATCACTTACATCGCCAGCAAAGGACTTTAAGATTGTCTGTAACGGGTGCCCCACTCTTGTCTCTCCCGATTTTGGAGAGACAGGGTGGGGTTGTTGACCGGATTCAAGGGCACCCATGAATAAACTTTCCATCCGCGATCTCGAGCTCAACGATCACCGCGTCTTCATTCGAGTGGATTTCAATGTACCGCTCGAGGGTGGACGAGTGATGGACGATACCCGTATCCGCGAGACCTTACCCACTATCGAATACGCGCTACGTCACGGAGCCCGCGTGATCCTCGCATCCCATCTGGGCCGTCCCAAGGGCAAGCCCGACTCCAGCCTCAGTCTGAAGCCCGTGGCTGAGCGTTTGCGCATGCTGCTGGATAAGCAATTGGCTCTCGGCGAAAACGTCGGATTCTGTCCCGACTGTGTAGGACCCGAAGCCGAAGAAATGGCCGGCAAGCTGGAAAAAGGCCAGACTCTTCTGCTGGAAAATCTTCGCTTTCATGCTGAGGAAGAAGCTAACGATGAGAAGTTCTCGAAACAACTTGCCAAACTCGCCGACTACTACGTGAATGACGCATTCGGCGCCGCTCATCGCGCCCACGCTTCCACGGTTGGCATCACCAAGTTTGTTCAAAAAGCGGCTGCCGGCCTACTGATGGAAAAAGAACTGGAGTATCTGGGCAAAGTCTTGCACCATCCCGAGCACCCTTTCGTCGCAATCCTGGGCGGCGCCAAAGTCAGTGACAAGATCGGCGTCATCCGGAATTTGATGAATAAGGTCGACGTTCTCATTATCGGCGGAGGCATGGCCTACACATTCCTCAAAGCCCATGGCGAGCAGGTTGGGAAATCGCTAGTGGAAGAAGACAAAGTCGAACTCGCCCGCCAACTCCTGCAGGAGAGTAAAAGCCACAAGCTCAAGCTCCTCCTACCGGTAGATCACGTGGTGGCCGACAAAATCGATGTTAACGCCAAGCCGCAGATTATCGGCAGCGGTCAGCCCATCCCCGCAAACATGATGGCGCTCGATATCGGCCCGCGCACTATCGAAGCTTTCGCCGAGGAAATTTCCCGCGCCCGCACCATCGTCTGGAATGGTCCGATGGGTGTTTTCGAGGTCGCACCGTTCGCCAAAGGGACTTTCAAAATCGCCGAGGCTATCGCCGAAAACCCTGGCGCCACTTCCATCGTTGGCGGCGGCGACACAGTTTCCGCGGTAAACGCTGCCGGCGTGGCCGACAAGATCACACACATCTCCACTGGTGGCGGCGCATCCCTGGAATTCCTGGAAGGCAAGAAGTTGCCGGGTGTCGAAGCTCTCACTCCGAAGCGCTAGTCTTTCTCCCATATTCATTTGTGAAAGGAATCATGCGCAAGAAACTAATGGCCGCGAATTGGAAGATGTACAAGACGCCCGACCAGACGCGCGACTTTTTCCGCGACTTTCTCCCTCTGATCTCTGACCACACTCGGGACGAAATCGCAGTCTGTCCCTCTTTCGTTTGTCTGCCCGCAGCGGTGGACGCCGCGAAAGGATCCAGTGTCGCGATCGGAGGCCAGAACCTGCACTGGGAAAAAGAGGGCGCGTACACTGGAGAAGTTTCCGCCGCCATGCTGCTGGCAACAGGTTGTACCCACGTAATCATCGGACACTCCGAGCGCCGCCAATATTTTGGCGAAACCGACGACACTGTAAATTTAAAGCTGAAGACTGCCCTAGAAGCCGGCCTGACTCCAATCGTTTGCGTCGGCGAAGTTTTGGAGGAGCGCGAAGCCGGACTCACCGAAGATGTCCTTCGCCGCCAATGCCTGCGTGCCTTTCATGCCATTTCCGGCAAAAAAGCAGGAAAGCTGGTCGTCGCCTACGAACCGGTCTGGGCCATCGGCACCGGCAAAACTGCAACCCCTCAACTGGCAGCCGAAGCGCACGTCCTGATCCGCGGCGAGGCCGCAAAAGCCTTCGGTGAAAAAATGGCCGAATCCCTCCGCATCCTTTATGGCGGATCGGTGAAACCAGAAAACGCCAAGTCTCTAATGTCCGAAGAAGAAATCGATGGCGCCCTGGTAGGCGGCGCCAGTCTCAATGCCAGTTCCTTCGCCGCCATCATCAAATATTAGCTTTGCTATAATTGACAGTTCGCGGAAGTGGTGGAACTGGCAGACACACCATCTTGAGGGGGTGGCGCCGAAAGGCGTGGGGGTTCAAATCCCCCCTTCCGCACCATGTCCACTGAGAAAATCTATGGTTATATTGATCACGATTGTGCACATCATTGTTTGTTTCTTCATCATCATTGTGGTGCTGCTGCAGAGTGGCAAGAGCGGGGACGTCGCCGCAGCTTTTGGTGGCATGGGCAGCCAGACAGCATTTGGTCCGCGGGGGGCGGCCAGTGCCCTGTCGAAAGCGACAACGTGGTCGGCGATCATTTTTATGGTCACCTCAATTACGCTTTCGATCGCGGCTTCGCGCAGAGGAGGTCCAGGTTCCGTGCTCCAGGGATTGAAACCTTCACAGACGAAATCTCAGCCCGCTACGCCGGCGCCCCAGCCTCCGCCACCCCCTGCACAGAAGTAGTGGATCTCAGATCTTAAAATATTAGATCTCGGGTTTCAGGGTCAGTTCTGAGTTCTCTGTTCCCAGTTCTCCGCGCAAGTCGCCAATTGCTTCGTTCACTTCCTATGATCCACGAGATCCTCCCCGTCGGACCGCTGCAATGCAACTGCTCGGTCATTGGAGACGAGGCTTCACGGGAAGCGATCGTGATTGATCCGGGGGACGACGTCGTAGACGTCCTGGCAATTGTCCAGAAACACAATCTCAAAGTTCAGCAGATCATCATTACTCACGCCCATATTGATCATGTGGGCGGCGCCAAGAAGCTGCAGGCGGCTACCGGCGCTGCCATCCTACTCAACCAGAATGATTATGCTTTACTGAAGATGCTGGACGTGCAAGCTGCCTGGCTGGGCATGGCATCTCCGGGCAAAGTGGAGATCGATCAGAGTGTGGGACAGGCCGATAAAATCCGCGTGGGCTCGCTTTCAGCCGACGTGTTGCATACTCCGGGACACACCGAGGGCAGCATCTGCCTGTACTTCCCATTGGAGAAGAAGCTGATTGCTGGCGACACGCTTTTTGCAGGAAGCATCGGCCGCACCGATCTCCCAGGCGGCTCGTTTGAAAAAATCATCCGGTCACTTCATGAAAAAGTGCTGGCCCTGCCTGACGACACAATTGTCATCCCCGGCCACGGGGAGCAGACAACCATCGGCGAAGAGCGGGAGAGCAATCCGTTTTTGACCAGGCAGTGATGAGAGCCGCGAAGTTTGCGACTATCTAGTTACGATTTACGACTTACGATTGTCGATTTTGGATTGTTGATTGTTGATTTCAGATTGTGGATTGCCGCTTCCCAGGTGAATTGATGGCGGCCTTGTAGACGACAGAATGAAACCCTGGGTCTTAAATCGGAAATCGACAATCGTAACTCGTAAATCTCGCGGTTCATGAGCTAAGTAGGTCCAGCAGTCGCCCAACTGCGTCCTTGAACCCCGCCGCCGGCGTAATCAAGCTCACTACCAAGTGTCCGTCGCTGGGGAAATCGTAAAAGTGTCCGGGATGGACCAGCACTGAGCGCTTGCGCAGGAGGTCGATGGCTAATTCTTCATCTGATTGGGTTACAGGGACTCGCAGCACTGCATACCACCCGCCTTCTACATCGAGCCGCCGGCAAATTTTCTGTTTTGCGAGTTGGCGATCTAGTTCTTTGAGGTTGTCGCGCAGCCGGTCCGATAATTGCGGCTGAATGCTCTTGCGCTGCTCCAAGAGTACTGGCGCGGCCAACTGAATGGGAGCATTCATCGACAGATACGTATCGGCAATCACCTCCAGCCGCGCCAAAGCCGCGTTCACCTGATCTTTATCCCTATCCTTGGGGCCGCTGGCGGCCACCCACGCCATCTTCATTTGTGGCAGTCCGGAGATTTTCGACAAGCCGCTCAAGGTGAATGTCAGGGCACCTTGATTTGTGGCGAAGGTCGGCCTCGGCACGCCGTCATGAGCGTAGTCCAGAAAGACTTCATCCACGATCAACGAGAGGTTGTGTTCATGACAAAGTTCATTCAGCGCGGATCGTTCTATCTGGCTGACGTAAGATCCCGTGGGATTATTGGGATGCACTACCACGATTGCACGAGTTCGGCCTGTCAGCGCTTTGTGGATCGTAGGAAAATCAATTTGCCAGCCGTGATCGTAGATCAGCGGATACGGGACCAGTTTGACGTCCTGCAAGTCAGCAAGAAATTCGAACAGCGGATAGCTGGGTTTCGGCACCAGAACTTCGTCGCCTGGATTGCACAGCAAGCGCAAAATGTAGGAGTAGCCTTCGCTGGTGCTAGTGGTCAGGACGAGGGACTCAGGGTCGAAATCTACTGCTGCGTGCTGATCACGATAGTAAGTCGCTACCGCTTCGCGCGCGCTGCGCAAGCCTTTGGGTTGCGGATCATAATCGAGGGCCTTGGAATTCGCCAGCGACGTCAGGATGGATTCTTCGTCGTAGCGCAGACCGGCGCGGGTGGGGTTCGAAATCGTCAGGTCGAGCACTTCCCCGCCCGCAGCGGTAATTTCCCGCTGCACTTCGGTGAAGCGGTTGTGTGTGAGCCTCCACGCGGTGCGCTGAGAAAACATTGG
>DATHJP010000347.1:0-12898 GCA_035489695.1 Terriglobales bacterium | reverse complement strand
ACCCATTTGCTGAAGCCAGGAAACGTGCCTGCGACCGCTGCGATTCCGATGTAGCGGAGAATTTCCCGCCGCTCCATTCCCTGCCCGCCCACTTGCCCTCACTGACTGAAACCGCTAATGTGATGGCGGTTTCGTAGGCTGCGTTTTTAGCACCGCTTAAAATCCAGTGTCAAGCGCTAAAGCCTCGGCTCAGCCTCCCCCTTGATCTGGCCCCCGTCAATTGACGCCTACTGTCGCCCGTGTTAGACATCATGGAATCGTTTCCGAAGAAGGGCGAGCGTGACCGTATCCACTCGTTTCATGCAGGACATAGTCCGCCAACCAGCCGAAATGCGGCGGACGATCGAATTTCTGACGGGGCCCGGTCAGGATGCGCTGGAGCAAGCCAGTTCTTTAATCCGGTCGGCGCGCGATGTCATCGTCACGGGTATCGGAGCCAGCTGGAATGCGGCTCACAGCGCGGGCGCACTGTTTGATCTGGCTGCACGCCCGGTGTACATGCGGGAAGCCGGCGAGTTGCTGCATTTCGCGGCTATTCCCCGCGAAGCCGTCATTGTCGCGCTCTCTCGCAGTGGCCGCAGCATTGAGATTGTTCAGCTGCTGGCCAAGGCAAGGGCCAGCGGCGCGACGATGATCGGCATTACGAATTCTGCAGACAGTCCTCTCGCCCGGGAATCTGCCGTAGCCGTCGTGGTTCCGGCCGCGCTCGACCATGCCATTTCGGTGAATGCTTATTCCACACTTTTGATTGCCGCCAGTGCGTTGGCGAGTTCGGCGACGACGGGCTTCACGTCGGTGGCGAAGCCTTTACTTCACGCGATAGGCGAGGCCGTAAAGTGCCTGGACTCATGGCAGGAACAATTGGAGAAGTCTAACTGGCTTGCAAGCGGGACACCGTACTATTTCCTCGCACGCGGAGGCAGTTTAGCAACTTGCTACGAGGCACGATTGTTGTGGGAAGAAGGCGTTAAGATGCCCGCAACCGCCATGAGCACGAGCAGCTTCCGCCACGGTCCGCAGGAGATCGTCAGGCAAGGGATGCGGTTTTGCCTGTGGATTGATCAAGCGCAGATGCGTGATCAGGATTTGTCCGTGGCCCACGATCTCAGGGAATTGGGCGCATCGGTGATGCTCGTCGGTGAGAACCTCCCGCGAAATGCGGGGGATCTGGTATTCCACTTGCCAACGTCGCCTCCGCATTGGCAGTTTGTGATTGATGTTCTACCGGTTCAGCTTGCAGCAGAACGATTGTCGAGGCTCTCTGGAGTGGACTGCGACTCGTTTCGGATTTGCTCCTATGTAGTCGAAGACGAGTACGGCCTCCTAGGGAAGAAAACCGAGGCATCTCCGAATGCCGACTGACCGTTGGCACTTTCCGGTCTGGCTTTGGTATGCACTTCTCGGCATTTTCTGGTGGGGCTTATGGGGCTTTTTATCCAAGATCGGATCGGCAGCCGCCAGTCCATTACAGATGCAGATCTTGTTCACGTTGGGCATGCTGCCGGTAGCTGTAGGGATGGTGTTGCAGATGCGATGGAAACTGGATAGCGACCGTCGCGGCGTTACCTACGGCATTTTGTGCGGCGTTGCTACAGGGCTGGGCACGCTCGGATACTATGCGGCCCTGCGAGAACAAAATGTTTCTCTCGTCACTCCAGTTACCGGACTGTTTCCCGTGCTCACGATCGTACTGGCGTTCGTGGTGTTGCACGAGCGTTTGAATAAAGTGCAGATGGGGGGCATGCTTCTGGCCCTGGCGTCCATCGTAATTTTTTCGATTTGAGGAATTGGTGATGCACTGGATGGCATACGCGGGCTTCGCCATTGTGCTGTGGGGAGTCAATGGTTTGTTCATGAAGCTGGGAACGAACCGGGTCTCGGCTCAGTCCATGGTCATCTGGGTCACTGCCGGATTTGTTGTTTTACTTCCATTCGTGTGGAGCGCAACTACGCTGGCCGGCCTCAGCGTCGGCGTGATATTCGTCGGGCTGATTGCCGGAACGGTCAACGGGTTGGGGAACTGGGCAGTGTTTGCATGCCTCGAGAAAGGGGCCAAGGCCAGTGTGGCAATTCCGCTTACGGCCTTGTATCCGCTGTGTACGATAGTGCTGGCTACGGCCTTTCTCAGGGAACGGCCGACGTCGCTGCAATGGATCGGCATCGCACTAGCTGTGGCGGGAGGCGCGATGTTGTCGTATGAGCCTGCGGCCGCAGTCGCATCGCCAGAGGAGCAAGCTCATTGCCTCCAGTAACGGTTGGAATCATCGGGGCCGGCAATGTGATCTGGGCTTATTTTCAGGTCCTGGATCGCTTACTTCCCCGCGGTCTGGCGCAGGTCGGGCCAGTGTGCGCCCGGCGCCAGGAAACCTGGCGAGAGCTTCAAACTCGCCGCCCGGGCATCAAGCTGGTTGCGGATTCAGCCGAGGTATTGCAGTCCGATGCGGACGTCGTGCTCATCATCACTCCTCCAGAAAGCCATTCGTCGCTCGTGCAAATGGCGCTGGAACATGGGAAACACGTCGTGGTAGAGAAGCCTGCAGCCGCAACGCGCTGCGAAGCCCAGCAACTTGCCGAGCTTGCGCAGGAGCGCGGTCTGCATTTGATGTGCGCACCCTTCGTGCAGCTTGCGCCGACGTTTCGAGCACTTTGGGGGCGGATCCAAGACGGGGCAATCGGCAGAGTGCATTCCGCTCGGGCTCTTTATGGCAATGCAGGTTCCACTTGGGCGCGGTGGTATCACGATGGCAGCGTGAGTCCGCTGGCCGAAGTTGGGATCTACAATCTCAAGAGCCTGACGGCGGTTCTCGGACCGGTGGTTGAAGTCCAGAGCGCCGAAACTCTTGCAGTGACCGAGAGAGAAATTGCTGGGGAGCCAGTGGGCACGGGGGGCGCAGACGTTTCACATGTTCTCTTAAGGCATCAGGATGGTGCGTTGTCCTCGCTGGTCTCCAGTCATTGCATTCAGCGCTACCGGCGTCCGGCCCTCGAATTCTATGGCACCGAAGGCACCGCAAACCTGCTTGGTGATGATTGGGATCCGCGTGGCTTTGAGATATGGCGAAACAGCGCAGGATGCTGGGAAGAGTTTGAGCCGCTCGATCCGACCTGGCTTTGGGCAGACGGCTTGACTGAGATGGTGAATGCAGTGCGAGAAAAACGCCAGCCGCTGCACAGCCTTGAACATGACATTCACCTGCTCGAAGTTATAGAAGCTAGCAGTAAGGCAGCGAAGGAGAGGCGAGCCATCGTTGTCCAGTCACGCTTTCGCCTTCTCGATCTTCGGCTAGAGGAGCGGCAGGACCGTCATCATCTTCACGATCACACACGGCCCCCTGATGAGCAATAAGCAGAACAATAAGCCACAGCTCGGAGCCATCGGATTGGACATCGGCGGCACGAAGATTGCCGCCGGGGTGGTGTTATGGCCCGCCGGCGAGATTCTCCAGCGGACGATTATTCCCACAAATCCCACACGAGGCGGCGAGGCGGTCCTAAAAGACACTCTGGATCTTGCCGGGCAACTGCTGGACTGGGCGCGCCTGGAAGGAATTGAAGTGGCCGGCATAGGAGCCGGCGTTGCAGAACTGGTGGACTGTGAGGGCAATGTGACCAGCAGTTGCACAATTGACTGGCGCAACCGCCCCGTGCAGCAGAGATTGTCCGAAATCGCTCCCGCGCAAGTGGAATCGGACGTTCGTGCGGCAGCTGTGGGCGAAGCCATTTTCGGCGCAGGCCGGGGACATCCCCTTTTTGTGTATGTGACGGTAGGCACGGGGATCAGTTATTGCCTGATGCAGAATGGCCAACCGCTTAAGGGTGCAAAAGGCAACGCAATTACCGTGGCGAGCAGTCCGCTAAGTACGGTGTGCACCCACTGTGGCGCGAAGCTGCATCCTGTGCTGGAAGAGTTTGCCTCAGGTCCTGCCATCGCGACGCGATTCGCACAAAGTCACGACGGAGAGCCTGCCGAAACTTGCGAGGAGGTCTTCCGCGCCGCTTCAAACGGAGACAAGGTTGCCACAGAAATATTAACTTCGGCCGGTGAGGCTCTAGGAGTCAGCGTGGCATTCCTGGTGAATGTGCTCGATCCCGAAATGATTGTCGTGGGGGGCGGTTTGGGTATGGCGGGCGGCTTGTATTGGGACGCATTCCAACGGAGCTGCCGCGCACACATCTTCGCCGATAGCAGCCGCGGCTTGCCGATCGTGTCCGCGAAGTTGGGAACCGATGCCGGCTTGGTGGGAGCCGCAACCGTTGTTTTCGCACAACAGCAGAGCGGTACAGCAAATTACGCTTATGAGACAAACTGAAAACATACTGGAACGAATCGCAAAGCAGGGCATTGTCCTGGGCGATGGAGGATACCTCCTTGAACTGGAGCGCCGCGGCTGGGTGGACAGCGGCTCGGGACGCGAAAAGGTAGGGACTGGCAAAGGAAGCGGGCAATTCACACCCGAGGTGGCCATCGAGCATCCGGATGCCTTGCGCGAGTTGCATCGGGAATTTCTCAATGCAGGCTCGCAGGTATTGCAGGCACTCACCTTCTTTGGAACGCGAGAAAAACTAAACCGAGCCGGATACGGAGAGCAAACGGAGGCCATCAATGTTGCCGCCGTGCGCATTGCGCGCGAAGTCGCGGGAAACCGTGCCCTGGTTGCAGGCTCGGTATCGCGGACACAACTCTTCGAACGGGAAGGTCCTTCCGCAGCGGGCCACGTGCGCGATCTGATTACGGAGCAGGTTCGTCTGCTCGCTGACGCCGGAGTTGACTTTCTGATTCTGGAAACCTTCTTTCACTTGGAAGAGATGCTGATTGCGATCGAGTGCAGTCGAGCATGCAACTTGCCGATCATCGCTACCATGACTTTCCGTCCGACAGTAAGCCAGTGCTCCGACGGGCACTCTCCGGCCGCCTGCGCGCGAGCCATGGTGGACGCGGGCGCGGCCGCCGTGGGCGTCAACTGTGAGCAAGAACCCGATCGCATGTTGGCGATCATTCGGGAGATGCGTAAGGCGGTCAGTGTCCCTATTGCCGCACAGCCGGCTGCGTTCCGAACCACTGACGCGATTCCTTGCTTTACGCGTCTGCCACAATTCCCAGACGAAATGGAGGCCATCCAGCTTCCGCGAAACGTGTTCGAGCGCTTTGCCGAAAAAGCGAAGGCGGAGGGCATTCAGTTCCTGGGTGGCTGCTGCGGATGCAATGCGGCCTACATTCATGCCTTCGCTCGTGGACTAGCAGATTCGACCGAAATTGCACAGCGAAACGTCAGCTAATAATTCTGGTCTTTTCTGATATTAAGGAGTGGGAAACCCATCGACTTGTGGTTTCGCGGCCCTCAAGTATTGAGCGCACCAATATGAACCGATTGTTCAAGTGCCTCATTGCGATTGTTTGTCTCGCCGCGGCATTCTCTCTTCCCTTGCGAGCGGCGGAACGAACATCGCTTTCGCTCGACGGTACGTGGGACATTGAGGATTCGAGAGAGCCTGAAGCCATCCCGACCGCGTGGAACCATAGTGCACCAGTGCCGGGCCTCGCGCACTCCGCCCAGCCTGGGTTTCCCCACATAGACGAATTCGACAGCCGGCAACTGATCCTGAATCAGGCCCGCGACGGAAAAATCCCGGCCAGTGCCATTGTTCATAACGCTGGCGTCTCGCGCCAGGAACGCAACTGGTTCTGGTACCGCCGCACGTTTGAGGTGGCCGCTCTGCGGAAAGTGGCCATGCTCCGCATCAACAAGGCGCAGTTTGGGGCGGCGGTTTGGCTGAATGGTGTGAAAGTTGGCGAGCACCTGCCATGTTTTACTGCCGCCATTTTTGACGTCAGTCAGGCGATTCGCCCGGGCCGCAACCAATTGATCGTGCGCATCGGCGCGCATCCAGGCGTGCTGCCGCCCACGGTTTCTGCCGGCACAGACTTCGAAAAGATAAGGTGGACTCCTGGTATCTACGATAGCGTTTCCCTTGCGCTCAGCGATAATCCTGCAATCGAAGGCATCCAGGTTGCTCCCAGGCTCGCCGACAGTTCCATCGTGGTGCAGAGTGCTTTGCGCAATTTTGAAAAGGATCCGGTTTCATTCGACCTGACGCAGCGAGTTCACGCCTGGAAATCCGATGTCACGGTGGCAACTTCAAAACCGGTGCATGTAACCCTCGCCCCGGGCGAGATGAAGGTAATACTCCAGACGGTGACCGTGCCCGGAGCACGTTTGTGGTCGCCCGAATCGCCCAACCTTTATGTGCTCGAGACCGCTACCGGCGGCGACACCGCCACCACCCGCTTTGGCATGAGAGAATTCCGTTTCGACACCGCCACCAAACGTGCCTATCTCAACGGGCACGTTTATTTTATGCGGGGTTCGAACATCACGCTGCACCGCTTCTTCGAAGACCCGCTTTCCGGAACTCTGCCCTGGAACGAAACTTGGGTGCGAAAGTTGCTGGTTGAGATCTCGCATGAAATGCACTGGAACAGTTTCCGCTTTTGCATCGGCCCTGTGCCTGATCGCTGGCTTGAGATCGCCGATGAAGCCGGGCTCTTGATTCAGAACGAGTACTTCGTCTGGACCGGGCAGAATTGGCACGGTCCGGAAAATCAGATCCATTTCGACAGCGGCGAGATGATTCAGGAATATAAAGAGTGGATGCGAGACAACTGGAACCATCCCAGTGTTGTCATTTGGGACGCAAACAACGAGACCTGGGACCCGGCTTTCGGCGAGAAGATTATTCCTGCAGTACGCGGACTGGACCTGTCGAACCGTCCGTGGGAGAACAGCTATAACCCTCCGGAAGGTCCGGATGACCCGGTGGAAGATCATCCTTATGAATTTCAGACCATGGCCGATGGTGGCCCACCGTTCAACATGACTACGCTGGAAACCCCTGGCGGAATGGCTCCGGGCGCGCCCAGCGGACACGCGCTCATCCTGAATGAGTACGGATGGCTTTGGTTAAACCGCGATGGCTCGCCCACCGAACTTACTAAAAAGCTTTACCCGGCCCTGCTTGGCAAAGACGCCAGTGCGCAACAAAGGCTCGCTCTGAACGCGTACCTGCTGGCTGGCCTCACGGAATATTGGCGCGCTTACCGCCGGTACGCAGGCGTGCTTCATTTTGTCTACCTCACCAGCAGCGATCCCGCAGGCTACACGTCTGATCATTTTCGCGACGTGAAAAATCTGGAGCTGCATTCGGAGTTCCGGGACTACATGAGCAACGCATTCGCCCCAGTCGGCGTTTACCTTAGCTTCTGGCAGCCCACGGTCGAATCCGGAAGCCTTCGGTCGATTCCTGCCATGTTGGTGAACGACGAATATCGGAAGGTCGAGGGCACCCTAACCCTGGCGCTCGAGAACATGCAGGGCCAGCGGGTAGCTATTCAAACAACCAAATTCAGAATTGCGCCGCTTGGCCAGGAGACCTCTTACAGCGATTTTAAGTTTCCTCAAACTAGCGGCGATTTTCTATTGCGGGCGATCATCCAGTACTCGGAGAACAATGGAGAGGTATCCACGCAGAGCCGCCGGCACGTCAAGCTTGTCGAACCTGCAACTAAATAACCTCTCAGGTGAACGCGGTCACGCGTGAGTTGTTCGCGAGATAGAGAAGGGCTTCTTCGTTCGCTACGACCGCACTACAATGACACAAGATGATCTCGATAATGGCGGGCTGATATTGACGATTGGTGTAGCGCCTCTGCGTCCACCCGAGTTCGTGATCTTCCGTATCACACGGTGGACTGCGCATCGCAAAAAGGATAACGAATCGAGCAGACGTTTGTAATCCTTTGGCAGACCGCGCAGCTTCTTGACGTTCTGCCACGCCGCCCAGAAGTCTCTCTAAGGGCCATAAAGCGCACCAACCCTGTCAAAGGTGAGAGCGGTGGGGATAGCCGGCAAAGGCGTCGCCGCTCGCGAAGCTGTACAGAACTCTTAAATTCCCAGTGGCCGTTCTGCTGGTTTTGGGCAACACTACGCCAAGGTTAGTCTGACCCCCCGAGTTGACAACATGCAGCCCAGTCCTAAAAAATACATGGTCCTCAAGCCATAGGGCCGCCGCCTGGGGGCGACTCTCCTGTCTGAATGTAGAGGAAGCTCTCATCCTTCCGTTTCAACCGGTAGCGGTCGCATGCACTGTCAATGACTGATATAACGTCGGCATCGCGATAAGGAGGGGCGATGAAGTCAAAGGCCCCGAGGTTCATCGCTTCGATGTATTCGTCCACATCTCCTAACTTGGAAGCCACGACGACCTGACTTTCCGGTCGGGTTGCCTTAACCAGACGAAGGATTTCGCGAAAGCCTCCGTCGGACAAGGTGTCCTCGCAAAACACCACATGCGTGGGCCTTCGCGCGAGGATGCCACCCGTCTCTTCCACGTTCGAAGCAGTCACCGGCTCTAGGCCACATTCTTCAAGGATCTTCACCAGAGCAGTTCGATTCCCTACATCGGAGCCGACCACCAAGACTTGTATGAAACTCACAGTTTGCCTCCTGCGCTGAAAATAATCTCCAAGTTGATCCTACGAATGGACGATCAAGAAGTCATAAGGAAGCGATTAGGATTTGTCTGATGCCAACATTTAAGGAAGAACGAAGCGGTAGCCAGCCCAGGGCTCGGTCAAAAGGTACTTGGGGTTTTGTGTGTCAGCCTCGATTTTACGTCGGAGTTGGTTGATAAAAACGCGAAGATACTCGACTTCGTCGCCGTAGTCTGGGCCCCACACCGCCTGCAACAATCTGCGATGCGGGATGACCTGGCCAGCGTGCGACGCCAGGTAGTGCAGGATTTCGAATTCCTTCGGCGTCAAGTGTTCATCGCGGCCAGGTCCTGTGATCCGGTGGGTTTCGAAGTCGATGGTTACTCCATCCAGAAGCAAGCGGGACGGACGCTCCGGCTTCCCTTTTCGTCTCTGCACGGCGCGGATACGGGCCAGCAGTTCCTGGATGCCGAAAGGTTTGGTTATGTAGTCATCAGCCCCCGCGTCGAGTGCGCTGATCTTGTCCTTCTCTGACATTCTGACGGATATGACAATGATGGGAACGTCCGATCCGGCTCGAATGGCACGGCAGGTGGAAATCCCACCCAGGCCGGGCAAGTTCAGGTCGAGAAGGATGAAATCGAAGCGCTCCGCTTCGAATTTCAGAAGTGCTTCTTCGCCGCTGCGGGCGTCCACAGCCTCATATCCTTGGGCGGTCAGAGTCGTGCGCATCACACGGCGCATCTGCGGCTCGTCATCCACAACCAGGATTTTTTCCATGCTCACGCCAGACCTTCCGAAGAAGCGGGTAGGGAGAAATAGAACATCGAACCTTTTCCGGGTGTGCTGATCGATCCAAGGCGGCCACCGTGCGCTTCCACGATCGTTTTAGCAATCGCCAGCCCTAAACCCGTCCCGGAGGCCGCGACCGTTCCCCGATAATTCCGCTCGAAAACGTGCGCCTCTTCTTCTTTGCTGAAACCGATTCCGAAATCCTCCACGCCGGTAACGATCTCCGCGCCGTCCAGCTGGGCGGAGATAGTGAGAGGCGATCTATCGGGTGAGTACTTCAGCGCATTGTTGACCAGTTCTTTGAGCACAACCTTAATCATGTGAAAGTCGAAATCTGCCGGCGGAAGAGAATCAGGAATCTGAATTTTCAGCGGCCTGGCGCTAAGCCGAGTCCGGAGTTCCGCGAGAGAAGCTTTTACCAGTTGGTGAATATCATGGGGCCCGACTTCTGGTTGCAAAGTTCCCGATTCCATCTGCGCCCGCCAAAAAACCTCGTTAATCGTGGTATCGACTTGGTCGATCTCTTCGCTGATGATGGCGGACAATTCCACTGTGGTGGCGACCCGTAAATCCCTGGATAAAAGTGCCGTGGCCGCGGTCTTCACCACGCTGAGAGGAGTTTTGATTTCGTGGACCAGGGAATCCAAAACCGCCGAAGCCAGTTCCTGGCTCTTGCGGACGGCCTCAGTCTCGTTCAACTGCTCCAGAGCGCGAGCCCTCGCCAGCCCGATCTCCATCCGCTCCGCCACCGCTCTCAGCATGCGTTGGGAAACATCATCTCCGCAGACTGCGAGACTGCCGATCGGCCTGCCTTCAATTGAGATAGGAATTAACAAGACATCGTGATCGGTTTGAAATGTGAGGTGAAGGGCTGTATCGCGGAGCTTATCTTCCGGAATTAAATCCTCGACCAATCCTGAGCGAATCACTTCGCCGGTATCAGGATTGTAGAAGGCCGCGGATCTCAACTCGAAAACGCGCACCATTGAGTCCAAGGCGCCGGCAACGATGACCTCAAAACTGCCACTGCCCACGAACTGTTGCGCGAAACTGTAGAGCCGTTCGCTTTCTATGCGGCGCTCCATCTCTTGGACGGCCTGCTTAGTCACCCGCTCCGCCAGTTTGCCAGCTACCAGGGCGATGCCAAGGAATGTAGCCAACGCAACCCAGTGTTGCGGAGCTTCTATGCCCCAACCCGGCGGTGGCAGAAAAAAATAGTCGAGCAGCAGCGCTCCCGCCCCCGCCGCGGCTATGGATTCCCAAAGGCCCCACCGGCTGGCAATGATCAGCACCGCCAGAAGGAGCACCAGCATTACAGTGGTTACGTCAACATGAGGCGCGAAGACACAAACTGTGACGATGACCGCCACGATTCCGATGGACAACAACAATCGCACCACCCGGTGGGGAAAACTTACACGCAAGACCTTGCTCCGGCGATGTGATGGATGAGCCCGTACTTCATGGTCTGCCACGTCCTTTGACGGAGATCAATGGCCTGCAAGACAATCTCAGAATTGCCGGTTCTCAATATCTGTCATGCATCACGATTTAAGAAGTCCATCAAGAGTCGATACAACTGCGCCCCTTTCGTGGACGGCTTGCCCATCTGCTTGCGCTCTTGTGCTTGCCGCCCTTAATAGTGGGAGCCCAGGTCTTATGGCGCTCACACTGTCAGCAAGTTTCGCGGCGACTTGGTCGCCAGCGGCATCAATCACAACCGCCTCTAACGCGGGACTGACGAATAGAAGTGCGGCAGCCATACTCAGGCTGTGAGCTTCTATGACTTCATAGCCCGCTTTTTCGAGCTCGGCGGCAATAGAGAGCTCAGCTGGATTAGAGGCACGAGGGGGTTCAAAAAGTAACACGATATGTGCAGACATTTCGGCTCTCCAAAATGGTGAACTATCCGATCCAACCCGCCTCCGCGATCAGGGTCGCGCAGTTTTACATAGCTTTACGTGTCGTTACGGAATCTTGACCTGGAGTTATGAATTCGCGGATGGCTGGTGTATCGGGAAGGGAACTAAGCTTGGACTGGTGAGGGCGGAAGACCGATCCGCCCTGCCGCTCTTTTGATTAGGCAGCGAACATGTTTCTCAGGAACACAGTTCGCTCCGCGCAACTCTGGAATCACGATCCCGAGTGCACCGGACTCTCGCTCTCCGGGGCAACCATGACCGTTTGCTGCTCGTCGTGCGTGAGTTCTCTCTCCTCTTGCTTGTGATAGATGAACTCGTGACCCACGGTTTCGCCAGGGAAAAACCACTTGAGCATGGCTTCAGGCTTTGACGATTCCCGCTCTGCAAATGTAAACGTGGTGCGGTCCGCCGGTTCCCTGCGTTCCGTGGACGTGGTAAGTTCCGTCGCGTACAACGTCTTCCAGTCAAGACTAAAGACTCGTACGATATTGAGAGAGTTCGTGTCGCGAACGAACCAATAGCTTCCTGCGGGCAGGATCGTTCCCGGAATCTCCACCGGCTGGTCGAACGTGACTTTGGTTTGCTGATCCTCCTCGCTCGCTCGGGCAAGCGGTAAGAGAATGGCACAAGCAAGAACAATATTGAAGACAACACTCCACAACTTTCTGGTATTCATTTTTGACTCCTCATAAAGAATTAGTGGCTAAGGCTCGAAGCATGTGCTCTGCCCTATGCTGTTATGTTCGATCAGGTGTCCGCGGGTCGGCGTCATCATCGTCCGAGTCGCGATCCTCTCCCCGCCCCCGCTGTTGATGGCTCTCCCGCATCTGGTCCCATTTCTGTTGCTGATCTGCGGTCAAAACAGCGCGGATCTGAGCATTCGTAGCGCTCCGAGTATCCATCATCTTCGTTCGACGATCTTGCGGCGACAGCGAAGAATCCTGGCGAAGGTTCTGCATGGATGTCTGTTGCTTCTGGAGAATTCCTTGCACCTTCGCCTGCTGATCAGCTGTGAGATTAAGTTGCTTGGCTAATCGCTCGACGCGCTGTGTGGGACCCATCCCGCGATGCCCACCCGGCTCTGATTGCTGCATGGAAGGCGCACCTTGCCCGTCACTGGTTCCGTCTTCCTGCGCCACTGCCATGGATGCAGCGGTGAAGAGAAGACCGGAGATAACAATTGGAAGTAATAACTCTTTTAACATCGGCAACCTCCCTAATTTGCGGCTCGTTACTGCGTGATCAAAAGCCGCTGTAACTCAGCCTACGGAAGCAAGGGTTAGGAAGTCATAAGCAAAGGGTTAGGATTCGCTGAACGCACTTCTACCAAAACCAAAGTCCCGACTCGCAGCCACGCATACCGAACGTAGAAATCTGCTAAAGCTACGTAAAAGTTTGTCAACTTGCGGTTTGATCTAGCGATTGCTTCATCAAAAGAGGAATGTTCGTGATCGTGGTGAGTGCGTCTTATGACAAACGGAAAGTCACAGTGATGAGACGGCAAGCCTGAAGGCCGGCAAAAACTCATGAATCAGCGGAGCGCCGCCCGCCGCCACGTCTCCAGCTGATGGCTCCTGCCTGCGCGGCCTAAACTAAGAGACACATACAGGCGATAGCATTCAGCCCATTTGCGTGCATAGTAGCGGACCAGCCGTGGCTGAATGCTGAATGCTGAGTGCCGTTTCTTAACTGAATT
>DATHJP010000346.1:0-2917 GCA_035489695.1 Terriglobales bacterium | reverse complement strand
CGCCGAGACCGAGGGCCACTTTAATCAAAGGCTTAGCGAGCAACATAGGAAGAAAGGTTACGAGGATGAACCAAATAGTAACTATAAGTTTCTGCCTGAAAGTATAACCACTCCAATGCCAGATTCCGTTGACGCTGCGATTTAACAAAGACAAGCAAGTGTCATTTTCGACAATCCCCGTTCCGCCGGAAAGCTTCAAGTAGCAGACACTTCGCTTCGCTCGTGAGGGATCAAGCAGGTGATACGCTGCATTTTCAAAAGATTGAGAGTTGATTCGCCAAGCTCTGTCCCGGATCATGTCACGATCGTGTTCCGAACGAAGGCTCGCTAGAACACGTTTCGGGTCAAAGTAAGTCCCGGCGCTAGTATGGCGGCGGTAGAAGCCAAGAGTCTCGCGAACGCTGATAATCTGTCCAAAATAAGGCGCGGCAAAAATGGGGATTGTATCCGCGCCGTAAATAAGCTCACGCTCGTTCCTAATAGGAAGTATCTTTTTTAGAAAAGCTGAGCTAAAAACATTGCCGCTAGCTGGGGGCGTGGAATAACAGCCAAACAAGCGCATCATTTTCAAAGCTTCCTCGTCCACCAACCGACCAGCGGGCACAACCCTCCAAAGTGGCTTCGCGTCGGCGTCCACTACTGCTAGATAAAAGTGGACCTTCGAGACCCTGGGAGTCCAGTGCCGTAACACTCGCTCGATGCATTCGTGCCGCAGATAGTCGTCGGCGTCAAGGAACAATACCAGTTCTCCAGAGCACTGCGAAAACCCAGCACTATAGCAGGATGCTTGTCCGCCATTTTTTTTCGCAATTAGTTTGATCCGATTTCCGTACGACTCAAGGATCTTCAACGAATCATCCTCCGATCCGTCATCTACCACAACGACCTCGATGTCCGGATGCGTCTGGTTCAGCGCACTGTCGACTGCCTGACCCAAAAAGCGGGCGTAATTATAGTTATTAATGATAATCGATGTGCGCATTGCCGGTTTGGCTAATCAGAGCGTCGGCTGCTTTGATAGGTCAATGTACAACATAATAAATAATTTAACCAAATTGTTCCAACTTCTTAATATCAACATAAGCTGGGTTACTCTTAAAATGCCGGCGAAAATCAGACTATTTGCCAGAGAGATGACGACAGCGATTCCCCACCCTCTGAATACGTCGAAAAGACCTACTTTCATGATCAGAGTGAACGGTTCCAGCCAACCAGCCACTGACGGAGCTGAAAAATGTTGCTTTGATATGCCGCGGGCATTGCAGAGACTGCAAACTGAATGAGCTCGCGAATGAATTTGTGATCAAATAGCACCAGAAGGCTGACGTAACTCGATCCGAAGACGAGGGTGCTAAGGAAAAGGAATCCTAGAGTTTGTTGTGGTGAATTCCAGTGCGATACCATCGCAAGCGTCAACAGCGAAGCCAGTAAGGCGGCGCCGAAGGGGGCAAGGAATTGCCGCAAATATGATAACAGGTGGATCCCGGTAAGACGTTTCAAGATCATAAACGAGACCGGAGAAAGTGCGACCGTGTTCACCAGGAGGACTATCGCTACGGCAAAGATGCCGTAATGGGCGAAAACAAGAAAACCCGCTACGTTCGCAACGGCATTAAGTGCAAAGAAGAAGGTAGTGTAGCCGGGTCGTCCCATTGAGCGCCACAGGACGTCGTTGAAAAACAGGATGTTTTGAATCAGACCTACAATCGCTAAAATCCGCATCGTGGGTATGCTTGGCTGCCATTGCGCACCAAATACTACGGGGATGAGAACGGGCGCGAGTACCGCCACGCCCGTGAACACACCAAAGGCAAGCAGCGAAGACGCGTGTGTGGTACGGCGGAATGCCGACAGCATCCGGGCAGGCTGCGGGTGCAACCGTGCAAGTGCAGGAAAGGCAACCTGCTGCACGACTAATGTGATGGTGTAGTTCAAAACGAGCAGTATGCGATACGCAACTGTGTAAAACCCGAGGGCAACCGCGCCCAAAACGCTGCCGACGATAAAACCATCGGAGCGACGATTGACCATCAGTAGCAGGGAAGAACCTAACGACTGGGAGCCGTACGGCAGAAGCTCTTTAATTGCGCGCATCGAGAAGACTAACGAGGGTCGCCAGGCGCTTTGGTACCAGAGCAGGAAGCATCCTGTAAGCGCGGACGCCCAACTTAGCGCAACCAGCGCGTAGACTCCCGCTCCCGCGAAGGCTAAAATGATACCGCAGCAGCCCCCAATTATATTACCGGAGAAGCGGCGGATGGCAGATGGTCGAAAATTCAGCTCCCGCCTGAATTGTGTCTCCTGAATGCCTGCCAGAAAAAGTACGATCAAAATCGGACAGCTCCAACGCAGCACAGGAGCGAACCGCGGCTGGTGCAACCAGAACGCTATTTGACCAGCAGAAAAGATAAGAAACCCACTGAGAAGAATATTCAGCGTCAAGCCGGACCAAAACACGCTGTTAATATGGAGGTCATCGACTTTATGCTTTTGAATCAGCGCTTCGGCTAACCCTATTACAGCTACCTCGGCGGCGAATCCTATGAAGATCGAGAGCAGCGCCACCATCCCGAACGCCTCTGGACGGACAAGCCTCGCCAAGACCAGGAACACAAGAAACTGTATGATCTGGCCGCCCCAAATCTCGCTCGTCGACCAGATCAGCCCAAGGATCGTTTTCTTGCCGGTTGACGGTATATCTTCCTGGGCTTGCATTGCTCGAGCTTTTAAATCCAGCCCTGACGGCGCCCCAACTCAGAATCACCTGATCTACGCCTCACCGTCGGCGAGATAGTTCGAATCCAAGTGTGCAACTTCTTTCGCGCGCCTAACAATATACTCTGCGGGATCAGAAGCGAGCTTGCCGAAACCATGAGCTATTGGGAAGGAGCGGCCGCCGCGGTCCGGCTTGCCCGCG
>DATHJP010000345.1:0-2194 GCA_035489695.1 Terriglobales bacterium | reverse complement strand
GGGATCGTACCGCTGAACTCGAAATACTACGTTGTGCGCCCGGTGGACGAAGAATTTAATGCCGCCATTTCGCGTCAGGACAGCATCGTGTTGGTCAAAGGCGCGCGCCAAATGGGAAAGACCTCCCTGCTGGCGCGCGGTCTTGAGCAGGCGCGCAAGGAGGGCAGGAAAGTTGTTGTGACTGACTTCCAGATGCTGAATACCGCCGATCTTCAGTCGGCTGAGACGCTCTTCAAGGCTCTCGCTGCCTCCCTCGACGCCGATCTCCTGCTGGACTCCCGGCCATTGGAGAACTGGAACTCCCAAACCAGTTCCAACCTCAATTTTAGAATGTTTGTCGAGAAGGAGGTGTTGGGAAAAATCTCTGCGCCATTAGTGTGGGGATTGGACGAGGTGGATCGGCTCTTCACCAGCAGCTTCGGCGGCGAAGTGTTCGGATTGTTCCGCTCCTGGCACAACCGTCGCTCGCTCGAGCCCGCCAGCCCGCTGTCACGCCTGACCCTGGCGATTGCCTACGCCACGGAAGCGCATCTATTCATCACCGACGTCAACCAGTCCCCCTTCAATGTGGGTACCCGGCTGACGCTCGAGGATTTCACCTTCGAACAAGTGGCTGACCTCAACCGCCGATACGGCACCCCATTGCAGAACAATGCGGAACTTAGTCAGTTCTTCCAACTGGTCGGCGGCCAACCTTACCTGGTGCGTCGCGGGCTGCATGAGTTGGTGACCCGCGACATCCGTGTCTCCGACTTTGCCCGGACAGCGGACCGCGACGAAGGAATCTTTGGCGACCATCTGCGGCGCATCCTCGTGATGCTCGCCAAAAATCAGCCGCTCCTGGAAATAGTCCGCGGTATGCTGCGCGGGCGACCGTGTCCCACGCGGGAAAGCTTCTATCGGCTGCGCACCGCAGGCACCATGACGGGTGAGTCGATGCAGGATGCTCGTCTACGCTGTCAGGTTTACGCCAATTATCTTCAGCACCACTTGTCATGAGCGCGACTGCGACGAGCTTCTATGTCGCCGGAGGCACGTTGCCTTGCGACGCGCCTTCCTACGTCGAGCGCAAAGCGGACAATGACCTTTTCGAGGCCCTCAAGCGAAGCGAGTTCTGTTACGTCCTGACCGCTCGCCAGATGGGGAAGTCCTCGCTGATGGCCCGCACCGCCGCTCGATTGCGTGAAGAAGGATTCAAGCCGGTCGTGCTCGATCTGACCGAAATAGGTCAGAACCTGTCAGCGGAACAGTGGTACAGCGGTTTGCTGATCCTCCTTGGCCAGCAACTCAAGCTGGAGGCAGAACTGGAGAGTTTCTGCAACGACCAGGCGGCCGTGGGGCCCTGCCAAAGGTTCTTCATGGCCATTCGGGAAGTGGTGCTGGCTCGGTTAGACCCTGAGTCGCCTCCCGGGCATCATCTTCCTCGAGGAAAGGACCAGCGTGAAGGCGTTCTGCTCCCGACTATCGACCGCCAACTCGATCGCTTTATCATTTTCGTGGATGAAATTGACATCGTCCGCAGCCTGCCTTTTTCGACCGATGAATTCTTTGCCGCGATAAGAGCGTGCTACAACCGTCGCGCTAAAGAATCGGAATTCCAGCGGCTGACCTTCTGCTTACTCGGAGTGGCCACGCCAAGCGACCTGATCCGAGATACGCGGTTGACGCCCTTCAATATCGGCCGGCGAATCGCTCTCGACGATTTCACGACGGCGGAGGGGGCCCCTTTCGCGAAAGGTCTATCCAGGAAAGAGCAAACGGGCGGAAGATTTGTGCAGCGCATTTTTTATTGGACCGGCGGCCACCCGTATCTGACACAACGCCTGTGTCAGGCCATCGCCGAAAATGAGAATAGAAACTGCCCAAAGGATGTGGATCGATTGTGCAGCGAATGGTTCCTCTCGGCTCGTGCCAGAGAAAGCGATGATAACATTATTTTCGTCAGAGAGCGGCTCCTGAATGGCGAAGTGGATCGCGGAAGCCTGTTGGATCTCTACTGGAGGATTCGAAGAGGCAAACGCATAGCGGATGATGAAAAAAATCCGCTGATCAGTGTTTTGAAATTGTCCGGCCTCACGCGAACGAAGGACGGATCCTTGCAGGTACGGAATCGTATATATCGCGAGGCCTTCGATCCTGACTGGATTCTGTCCAACATGCCCAACGCGGAGGTCCGCCGTCAGCGAGCAGCCTT
>DATHJP010000344.1:0-10413 GCA_035489695.1 Terriglobales bacterium | reverse complement strand
CGAAAGTGCAACTTGTTCCCGACGAGGAATTGGAGAAGCTGATCCCGGTGAGAGTTGCCATTGTTGAACTTACGCTCAAAGACGGTACGCATCTTACGGAGCGTGTCGAGCATGTGCGTGGCACGCCTGAGAATCCAATATCACGAGAAGAGGTGATCGCGAAGGCACGCGAGTTGATGACGTCCACCCTCGGTGCGGAGGCATCCTCGAAGCTGGTCGAGCGCGTGCTTGGACTCGAGAACGTGAAGGACATCCGAGAACTTCGACCGCTGCTTCGCGGACCAAATCACGCGAAGCAGTCTTCCATTCCAAACATTGCATTAAGCCGACAGGGTTGAATGGCCTACTTGAAAAAAGCGAAGCTTGGAATGTTTGTGAGCGCCGTTCTGACTAGCTCGATTTTAGTGGCCGGAGCGCCGGCCAAACCTGATGCACCTGTGGGCAACGCTGTGCAGGCCCAATCCTCTCTTGATTTTGAAACCTACCGGACTCGCATTGAACCCATTTTTCTCAAAACGCGGGAAGGCGGCGTGCGTTGTTACGATTGTCATTCGACCATGCCTACGCGCTTGCGTCTGGAGCGGCTCTCGGAAGGAAGTTCCTCGTGGACTGAGCAAGAATCCCGTCAGAACTTTGCGGCTGTCTCCCTGTTGGTTACTCCCGCCGATCCGTTGAAGAGCCGTCTGCTCCTTCATCCCCTCTCGCCAGAGGCGGGTGGTGATCCGACGCACACAGGCGGCAAATTCTGGAAGTCACAGGACGATCCAGAGTGGCGCTTGATTGCCGATTGGGTGAGCAAAGGATTTCCAGCGGGGCAGCAGCCATCTCCCGCAACAAAGATGGGAACTCTGAACTTCGACATTTTTAAAAGTAAGGTCGAGCCGATTTTGTTGAAGGCCAGGCCCGGGCACGCGCGATGCTATAGCTGCCACAGTGAGAAGGGTAGGCCGTTTCATCTCGAACCCATGGCGCCAGGAAGCATTAACTGGACGGAAGAGCAGTCAACGCGAAACTTCCAGAGCGCGCTGCAAGAAGTGGTTCCAGGCGATCCGGCTGCAAGCAGACTGTTGATGCATCCACTGGCTCCGGAAGCGGGAGGCGATCCCTTTCATTCCGGCGGCCGACAGTTTGACTCTCAGAACGATCCCGACTGGCTTGCAATAGCTGAGTGGGTACGTGGTGATGCGGTTGGTCCTCAGCCCAAATCCAGATCTGCGTTGATCTATGTCACCAACAGCGCGGGCGACACAATTGATGTCATTGATCCTGCGACCAACGAAGTTGTGCAAGTAATTCAAGGGATCGAGTTGCCGCATGGTATCGCATTCTCTCCGGACGGAGCGCGAGTGTATATCAGCAACGAATCGGAGAGTGTACTTGACGTGGTGGATCGAGTCAGCGGAAACATTATCAAGAAAGTAATTCTGAGCGCCCGTCCGAACAACCTGACGATCACAAAAGATGGAGGCCTGGTGCTGGTTGGAATCCGGATCGAGCCGGGCGTTGTCGATGTGATCGACACAACTTCGCTCATGCGCGTGAAGAGCATCCCCGTCGACGGTGGCGTCCATAACGTGTTCCTAACGCCCGATGGCAAGTATGTGGTAAGCGGATCGTTAGAAAGCAAAGCCGCGACGGTAATTGATCTGCAGAGCCACCAAACAGCGTGGGAGGTAAAGTTCGACCGCGCAGTACGGCCCATGGCTTTTGAAACCAATCCCGATGGTTCGACTCGGCGCGTTTTTGTTCAGCTTTCCCGGTTAAACGGATTCGCAGTTGTGGACTTCGCAAAACGCGCGGAGGTGGCTAGGATCAATTTGCCGGAGCCACGTGGTTACGGGATTGCCGAGGGAAGAGGCGAGACTCCCTCGCATGGCATCGGAGTTTCGCCGGATGGAAAATCGTTGTGGGTTAACAGCACGTTCGGCAACGCTGTCTTTGCATACTCGCTGCCAGAACTCAGGCTGATTGGATCGGTCGAACTACCCGAAGTTCATCCGCTCGGACGTGCGCGCTCAGGCGCGGTGCCGGAGTGGATCACTTTCACGCCAGACAGTAAGCGGGTCTATGTTTCAAATTCCGCGGCTCGGTCAGTGGCTGCGATTGATATGAACACGCTAAAAATAGTAGCGCTGATTCCCGTCGGAGAAGTTCCGAAGCGCATAAATACTTTAGTTTTTCACTAAAGCTGAGAAGTGTGCCCGAGTCTGTTGACAGCTCGATGCAAGCGGTAGGCGTAGCCTCTTCTGCTTCGGAACAAGAGGTCGGGGCACGCGCAAGGCGCCGGATTGCGCGGCGGCTGCTCCCCTTCCTGTTTGCGCTTTACGTGATCGCTTTTCTGGATCGAATGAACATTGGAGCCGCGGCTCTGCAGATGCCCGCAGACCTGGGTTTCAGCCCTAGCGTGATTGGCTTCGGCGCCGGGATTTTCTTTCTCGGGTACTTCCTATTGGAAATTCCGGGAGCATTAATCGTAGAGCGATGGAGCGCCCGGCGCTGGATTGCTCGCATCATGATTTCCTGGGGAATCGTGACCGTGCTGATGGCATTCATTCACACGGCACGACAATTCTACTGGGTGCGTTTCATGGTGGGCGCCGCCGAAGCAGGGTTCTTGCCGGGAGTGATCGTATATCTGACCCATTGGTTTCGCTACCAGGACCGGGCCAAGGCGGTGGCCGTCTTCTATGCTGCCAATCCTCTTTCCTATGTGATTGGCTCACCGCTCGCCGGCTTGTTACTAGGGCTTTCCTGGCTGGGAATGAGAGGCTGGCGCTGGTTGTTCATCATCGAGGGAATTCCGGCGGTCCTGTTCGGCGTAATTGCGATCTTCTACCTTACCGATTGGCCGGAACAGGCTGGTTGGCTGCCGGAGGATGAGCGATCCTGGATTGCTGAGCAGCTGCGGCGAGAGAAAGAGGCTAAGAAACGCGTTCATTCCTTCAGCGTTTGGGGAGCGCTGCGCAATCGCGATGTTCTTTTGTTAACACTTTGCTATTTCTGCGCCATGACGGGGAGTTACGGAATCGCGTTTTGGCTGCCGACCATTCTGAAGCGGCTCTCCGGGCAAAGCGATATGAATGTAACTCTGCTGGCTGCCTTGCCGTACGTAGCAGGATTTGTGACGCAGCAATTGAACGGATGGCATTCAGACCGAACCGGCGAGCGCCGGTGGCATGCTGCTCTTCCCGTGATTCTGTGCGGAGTCGCCCTCTCGCTGGCGGTGATTTACGACTCGAGGCCAGTAATTTCAATCGCGCTATTCGTGGTGGTCGGAGCGTGCTTTTACGGTTTTCAGCCCTGCTTCTGGGCGGTGCCCACCTTGTTTCTTAGCGATTCGGCTGCGGCTGCATCGATCGGGCTGATCAATTCGGTGGGGAATCTAGGCGGGTTTGCCGGGCCATTTGTGATCGGCTACTTGGTGAATCGCACGCATTCATTCGCCCCGGGGCTGTGGTATCTGGTGATCAGCCTCTTTGCTTCAGGCGCGTTCATGCTTGCTGTTGGAGTGACAAAACGCAGGACTGTGCCGCTACCGGGATGACGTGAGATAAGTCCTTTGTTAGTTGGAGCAAGAATTGTTTTTAATGTTTCTTTAATGAGCACTTCATGTTTGCCGGACTAATCTAAGTAGCGCGTTGCGACAGGACCGCATTGGCGGGATCTTCGCAGCGACTACGGCGGTTGTTTTCTCAAATTTCGGAGGCGAAGGTGAATAAATCGAAAGCAAGGGTTTTCTTTATTGTATTTCTTGCCCTGGTGATCGGCGCCTGGGCTCAGGACAAGCCGCCGCTGGAACTTGCGCAAACTATTTCGTTGTCCGATCTTCATGATGGGGATTTCGACCATTTTCTCTTTGATCTTACGGGAAACCGGTTGTTTTCCACGGCGGAAGAGAACTCGAAAGTCCTGGTTTTTGATTTGAAAACGAATAAGCTTATTCACACTATCGCCGATCTCAAGGCGCCACATTCGATGGCCTATCGCGCGGATTTGAGCAAGCTTTTTGTAGCCGATGGAGATTTGGGTGAGGTCAAAATCTACGATACGAACTATCAGCCGGCCGGGAGCATAAAGCTACGAGAAGGCGCGGACGCCAGCTCATACGATCCCTCGACCAAATATATGTACGTGGTGAACGGCGGGAAGGACGCTCACCTGCCGAACTCCTATATCAGTGTTATCGATACTACGAGCGAAAAGGTAATTGCCGAAATCAAGGTCGATTCCGGGGACGTCGAAGGGATTGCGCTGGAGAAGTCAGGTCCTCGGATGTTCGTCGATATTCGAGGCAACAATACAGTGGAGGTGTTTGATCGGGCAAACCGCAAGTTGGTTGCGACCTGGTCAATTGCCCAAGAGGGCAAGAAGCCTACGGCAATTGCTTTCGATGAAGGCTCTCACCGGCTGTTTGTGGGGACTCGCGATCCCGGAAAAATGATCGTTGTGGATAGCGATTCGGGGAAGGTGGTAGCCAGCATGCCGGCTGCGCCGATGGTCGACGATATGGCGTACGACAGCGAGAACAAACGTATTTATTTCGCAGGCAACCAGTTTATTGACGTATTCCGGCAGAGCGATGCTGATCATTATGATCAGGTGGCGCATATTCCCACCGCGTTCCGGGCGAAAACCGCGATCCTAATCCCAGAGCTAAAACTCTATTACTTGGCGGTTCCGCATCACGAGACTCAGAAGGCGGAAGTGCGAGTGTACAAAATAATGCCGTGAGCCGGGTTCGACTCTAACAAGCTATGCAGGGAACCCTCCCCGAGCGGACGCGTTACTTATGTCAGACGGCGTCTGCTGCTTTTGGTACGGCCGGTGAGAATCAAGGCGTTTCCTAATACGATTTCGGGAGCCAATGGGGGAGGTACGTTAGGTTTGGAGCGAATATGAGCAAGTTTGCGACACTCTGTCTCGCCGCATTGATTCTTGGATCACTGGCGACAGCGCAGAACCAGCTCAGTGCACCTGAACACGCGCCTCTGCAGCTAGTTCAGGAGATTCCATTGCCTCATGTGGAGGGCCGGATTGATCATTTTACCTTCGATGCGAAGCGCAAACGTGTGATCGGCGCCGCGCTAGGTAATAACACGGTCGAGGTGGTGGATACCTTTGCGGGTCGCGATATTCACAGCATCACCGGAGCGGCTTCGCCGCAGGGATTGGTTTACGTAGGCGATTTGAACAAGCTATTTGTAGCCAATGGTGAGGATGGCAAGCTGAGAATTTACGACGGCGATACCTTCAAGCTTCTGAAAAGCGTCGATGTCGGGGAGGATGCTGACAATGTGCGGTACGATCCGGCAGAGAAGCGGATCTATGTGGCCTATGGCGGAGACGAGGAAGGTGGACTTGCGGTCATTGATGCAGCGACTGGCGAACGACTTGAGGATGCCGCGAAGCTGGGCGCCCATCCAGAATCGTTTCAGCTTGCCACTTCGAAACCGGTGATCTACGCCAATATTGCCACGAAGGCCAAGATCGCGGTTATACAGCGGACGACTCATAAAGTTACGGAGTGGCCACTGAAGAATGGGAAGGCTAATTACCCGATGGCTCTCGACGAAGCGTATCACCGTTTGTTCGTGGTTACACGCAAGCCTGCCCAGGTTGTAGTGATTGACTCCGAGACCGGTGCGGCGGTTGCAAGTGTTCCCTGTGTCAACGATGCCGATGATATCTACTATGACGCCGGCCGCAAACGGATTTATGTTCCTGGGGGAGAAGGGTTCATCAGCGTCATCCAGCAAATCGACGCCGATCATTACCAGTCACTGGCCAGGATTCCGACCACAATCGGCGCGCGCACCGGTCTGTGGTTCGAAAAACGGGATCGGTTCTACGTGGGGGTTCCAGCGACTTCCCAGCACGGCGCTGCATTATGGGTGTTTGCTCCCGAAGATTAAGTAATCACCATGAACAGATTGGTTGCTATCTGCTTGGCGGCTATGATTTGGCCTGCTCCGGGCCCACTGGCAACTTGCCAGGTGGACGGAAGGCAGCGATTACGGCTGGTCGAGACCATCGCGCTGCCGAATGTCAGAGGCCGCCTCGACCACATGAACCTAGATACTAAGGGCAGGCGTCTATTCGTGGCGGGACTTGAAAATGGCACGGTCGAGGTGGTGGACCTGAAAGGCGGCCATTGGGCTCGCAGCATGCCCGGATTTAAGAAACCTCAAGGCATCGTATACGCCGCGGAACTGAACAAACTATTTGTTGCCAGCGGGGATGACGGGATGCTGCGAGTTTTTCGTGGGGACACGCTCAAGTTTCTCGACTCGATCCACCTTGAACCGGGAACGAACCGGGTCGTTTATGAACCGAAATCGAAACTTGTTTACGTCGGCTACGGCGGCAAGGAGGCGGGTAAGGATTATGGACAGATCGGAATTATTGATGCCACCAACGACAAGCATCTTGGAGACATTAAGGTTAGGGCGCACCCATCCGAGCTCCTGTTGAACGCGTCGGGGACAATGCTCTTCGTGTTCATTTCGATTGCCAACCAGCTGCAGGTCATCGCGACAAATCAAAGGAGAGTCATTTCCACCTGGCCGGTGAGCAGCCAGCGTCCCGGCGATGCCGCATTTGATGAGTCGAATTCACGATTGTTCATCGGAACTCGCAACCCGCCCCAGATGATTGTCATGGATTCCAAATCGGGGCGTGAACTCGTTCATCTTCCGACTGCTGAGGGCCAGGACGGCGTTTATTTCGATGAACCGCGCAAGCGCGTGTATGTGTCGAGTGGAAGGGAGTTTCCGGCTGGTTTTGTGTGCGTGTATCAGCAAAAAGACGCCGATCACTACGAAATTGCCGGCCGGATTCCGACACGGGCGGGGGCGGGGACATCGTTCTGGTCACCTGAACTCAATCGTTATTACGTAGCGGCTCCTGCCAATGACAAAGAGGGGGCAGCAATCCTAATATTCCAACCTCAGGATTAGGTTTAAACTATGCGGAGGGGAGCAGGCTCGAGACACGCAAAAGCACGTGTGTCTTAATGTTCGAATCAAGGGATTTTCTCATCGAACCCAGGGAGAGATGGTGTTTTCTCTTCCTTTACCGCTTGCAAAGAATTTGGGTCCAGCTCCAACATTTTGAGGATCGTAGGGGCAATTTGGGCCGTTTGTGTCGGGAACTTGATTTGTTGGCGCCCTAAGGATGGGTGCGAAATCATTAGCGGCACTTGCGTATCCGCATCGGTCATCCCGCCATGCTCGGCAATGAAACCGCTGCTGGGTTCAACGTATATTTGACCGAAAATTGGTTGGATGATGATATCTGGAACCCGAGGGTCTGACGCCGGATCATTGAATCTTAACTTCAATGACTCACCCGAATAAATTTCCTGAATGCCCGCCTCGGTCTGAATCTTTCGCAGGGCAGCGGTGACTTCATCAGTGCGCGATTGGTCCGCAAGCCAAAGCATGGCGACACTTCCGTCCTGTTCCAGAGCTGCCAGCAAGTTCTTGTCAATTGCCGATACCGTCTTTGGGATGAGTTCCAAGTCTGCAATCTTCAACCTGGTTGGGTCTGTCGGAACATCGCCATGCTTGGCGGTCACTATGATTAAGGTAGATCCCATTAACCCATGTTGCTGAAGCGCGGCAAGCATTTTGGCGATTGACTGATCGGTATGCGTAAATGCGTCCATTAGCCCGGGACTGGGAGTCCCGTTGGCATCCAGGTAGCCGTTACCTTCAAGTTTTTGTGCGACGCTGACCGCTTGAAAATTCATTCCAAAGATTGCTGGCACTCCTACACGTTTTGTCCCGGTGTGGTCCTTGCCATCTATTTCGTTGAGAAGAGCTTGTACTTTGGAGTCGTCGTAAGCTTCCGTCTTCTGCACATTCTTGCCCACACGATTCGCATGAACCTCTGGCGTGAAAAGGTCATCAACGCCGGTACCCGAAGGTCCATTCAAAAACTCATATGCTGGATGTTTATCGCTCCACGCGGTCCGGCCACCTGCCTGCTTAATAACCTCAAAAACGTTGTTTACTCGGACGAAGCTGTGCGGAAACACGGGCTTGCATCCGTTCTTGGGATCACGAGGTAATTTGTGGGGATCAATTCCTCCCCCTCCATCAATCGCGTTCGGGTTCTTGTCAATGGAGGAATCGAAAATGACCGCGGTGCCGGTACGAGAACAATCTGACGCCGGAGGGGACAAACTCCGGTCATAGCTGTTTTCGAATATGACGCCCGTGGAGTTTGGAGATCCGCCCGTAACCATAGAGAGCAAGCCGGGCCACGAATTCGAGGGGAAAGATGTGTGAGCATTCGTGTAGGTAATTCCGTGCGCGCTTAGTCGGGCTAGCGCTGAGTCTGATCTCTCTTTAGTTAGCCGGGCGAGATCCAAAGCGTGCATACCATCGATGCTTAGAAGCAAGACGTGTGCAATGGAATGGGGCTGACTGTTCGGCTTAGTTCGTGACCTGGCTGCCGAAGGTGTCTGGGCTGTCGCGAGAGAGGCTAGCAACCCCGCGACAACGGTCCTGAAGAAAATACTTTTCATATCAATCTGGCGACGGCTTTTCAAATCTCATCGGCAATTGCTATCCCGACATCCTTGGTACGAGCTTTTCCCCCGATGTCCGGTGTACGAGGGCCGGAGTGCGCGAGCACGGCAGCAATAGCCTTTTCAATGGAGATCGCGGCCTCATGCTGTCCGAAGTGCTCTAGCATCATTGCGCCCGACCAGATTTGCGCGACCGGGTTTGCGATTCCTTTTCCAGCAATGTCCGGGGCTGAGCCGTGGACGGGCTCAAACATGGAGGGCGATTCTTTTTCCGGGTTCAGGTTGGCGGAGGGCGCAAGACCCATCGAACCCACAACAGCAGCGCCGAGATCCGAAAGTATATCGCCGAAGAGATTGGACGCTACAACCACATCGAATCGATCAGGATGGCTGACGAAATGTGCGGTCAGGATGTCGATGTGATACTGATCTGTCTTCACGTCGGGATAATTCTTCGAAATAGCGGCAAAGCGTTCGTCCCAGAAAGGCATAGTGAACACGATCCCATTTGACTTGGTAGCCGAAGTGACGTGATTCTTGCGAGTTTTGGCCAATTCAAAGGCGTAGGTCATGATGCGATCGCAGCCTCGCCGCGTGAAGACGGTTTCCTGGATCGCCATTTCAATGTCGGTATTGCGATGAAGACGGCCGCCGACTTCGGAGTATTCCCCCTCGTTATTTTCCCGGACGATGCAGAAGTCGATTTCACCTGCCTTGCGATTACTCAAAGGAGTGGTGATTCCCTCCAGTAAACGAATGGGCCGAAGATTGACGTACTGTTTGAAGGCACGGCGGATAGGAATCAGCAAACCCCACAGCGAAATGTGATCGGGCACACCGGGATAGCCCACTGCGCCCAGATAGATGGCGTCAAACGGTCGCAGCTGTTCAAGACCATCTTCGGGCATCATGCGCCCGGTCTTGAGATAGGTCTCGCAGCTCCAGGGAAAGTGCTGCCACGACAAAGACAGATGGAAGCGGCGGGCTGCGGCCTCGAGTACGCGAATGCCTTCGGGAACGACTTCGCGCCCGATACCATCTCCTTCAATGACCGCTATTTTGTAGCTACTCACTTTTCCTCACGATATTTTTCGATCCGGAATCATCGCCTGCAAAGGTCAGTCAATGTACGGATATTGGAGATGTCTTCAAGCTTGCGCACCAGATCGATGACTTGGGTGGCCTTGGCACTCGGCCACGCAGCGAACGCGGCGCAACCCTGAAATTTCTCTGCAACTTCGTCGTAGCTCATCGGGTTGGTGGGACTGCCTTTGCCGAAATCCGCGCGGCCGGCAATAGTGTGTCCATCTTTGAGAGTGATCTTGATGATGGTGGTCATCTTGTCATATCCGGCCTTGTCAGCTTCGGGATCCGAATAGAAGTGGATCTTGCCGATCATCTCTTGCACTTCAGGACGGTTGACGGTGGCGTCGGTAAATTTGGTGAGATCGGCTTTGCCGTCCAACAGGAGGATCGCCATGCAGAACTCCATACTGAATTTAGCCTCCAAGCCGTTCTTAGGGCGATGGTGAATCAGAGTGTTGGGCATGTTGCGATTTGTTCCCACATCAACTCTTGCTACATCAGACGCACGAATTGAGTTGGCTTGGATCAGCCGCAACATTTCGGTCATGCCGGGATGGGTGAGAGAACCGGAAGGGAAGGGCTTGATGGAAACTCCGGGCGTCTGAAAAGTCCAAGGCCGGCCAAGCTTATCGACAATCGAAGTGGGATCGTATCCGCCGCCATAGGCGTGGAAGAAGCCGCGCTGGGCTTCGAGAATCTGTCCGGCGCCGGACCAGCCAAGCGCCGCAAAGTCGGCGGCCACCACGCCGCCCTCGGTGGCGTGGCCGGCCTGGAAGGCTTTCATCATGGTGCCG
>DATHJP010000343.1:0-3034 GCA_035489695.1 Terriglobales bacterium | reverse complement strand
AACAAGCTCAGTTTTGTATGGTGTCCCGCATTATGGCAGTTGCGCTCAAAACGGTACGCCCTGCTCGCAACCCGATCATTATTTTGGCGGACCCCGCAGTACTTCAAGCGTGCCGAAGACAATACCCTGTGGCGGAAACTTTCAAACGGCAGTAAGGCAACCTACTGTTGGCATAATACCGGCTATCTCGGAATGGAGAATATGAATGAATGTCAGGGTGTAGGTCGTAGTCGTCTGCGACCGCGCCGATGATGAGCACCGACATCGCCAAACCGTTCTCTGTCCGCTCCCAATGGCACGAATCACGGAAAATCTCAGCGATTTCGCTCACATAGATACCGAAAACTGATACTTTGCTCCGTGCAAGCCGAGTCTTTGCCAAGGTACTTAAGCGAACTAAGCCAGTATGAATGCCGATGAAAGTCTCCGACTACGTCTGCTGCTGCTGCTCGGTGCAGTGGCAGTCATGGCTCTAGGTCTCGTTCAGTGATTTCTTGTCTGACAATGGCCTATCTCCATATGTTCTCCAAACACGACGGGTGATATGATTACTAGACATGACATTTTGATTAAAAACTTCGCTGTGGTGTTTTGCAGCATCTTCCTCGCAGGGTGCTGCTATCGTCGAATCAATCCTGTTGTTGTGCCTGAGGCGGTCTTCCGCACCGAAGATACCATCACCAACC
This sequence comes from Terriglobales bacterium, assembly GCA_035489695.1. Classification (GTDB taxonomy): domain Bacteria; phylum Acidobacteriota; class Terriglobia; order Terriglobales; family Acidobacteriaceae; genus 40CM-3-55-5. The sequence continues at coordinate 2,348 of DATHJP010000343.1, read as the reverse complement.
GAATACGTCTCCCGTTGAATCTGGCAGATCGGGCACTAATCGAGTCGTTTTTATCGGCCTGTCGGCCTTGGGACCGAAGAGCTGTTGCTTGAGCTCGGCAATCACTGTCCGCGCCTCAGCCAACTGGTCTTGCAGTTGGCAGGCGTATTCGGCCAAACTGCATGTGAGGTGCAACGAGTTTGTTTAGCGTTTCCCGAGCACTTGTAGGGCAGCCATCCCTGGCCGCCGGTTCTCCTGGCATCCCTGACGGGAGTGTTCGACTGGCGGCAGGAGGCCGCCGTATGGGTTTAGCGCGCCAACTGCATTCCACATTTCCGCATAAGACCAACGGCCCACCCGTGCATCCAGACGCACACCCGTTTCGATGAGACGGGGCATGACAGGTGCTTTTTTCGCCTTATTATGAGTGCTGATTCGTTGAGGTGTTCGGTATGCGGAGGGACGATGCATGGTGTGAAAACGCTGCCCACCAAGCTGGGACAGTCGATCCGGTTCAAATGCACGTGCGGTCACTGTGAAGATATAAGGGATGACAAGCCTGTGCCCCCGGGCAAAGGCCGCCCGGCTCTCGTCCTCGAAGGTTTTCAGGAACTGCCGTGAATTAGGTACGCAGCGTGTGAACTTCACGCATCATGCGTGAAGTTCACGCACGATGCGCAGGATTGACCGTTCGCACGCGTATGCCCGGGCCCCATCCTGCTTCGCCTCCCGCGATCAAGGGGCGGACGAAACCCTGTGGTATTGATTGATCGCCGGATTCTCCAACACCCGCGTGCGTCCGTTCTGCCACCGTATTTCCACCGAGTCCACTCGCGCGACCTGCCCAAGGCCGAAATGAATCGTGTTGGCGTGCTGAGAGCGATACGAATCCCCAGTCACGATCTGCCCGACCGCAGCGCCTCCGGCGTGGCGCAACGTCACCCGCGCGCCGATGGGCGAATTCCCCACTTCTTCCCGGAGACGGAAGCCAATCCAGTTGCCAGCGTCCGGAATGGCGTTGCGAAACAAGCGGACGGCCTGCTTTTCGGCGGGCCAGACCTCGAGGGTCGTGAGGAGCAAATCCATTTTGCCGTCCCCATCAAAATCGTCGGTGACCACATTGCGCGAGTCCTTTTCCAGGCTGACGCCCAGAAGGTAGGCGACGTCGCGGAATGCCGCACCGCGCTCGTTCCACAGCTGCCGGTTTTTCTCGTAGCCGAGCTTTTCGTCTCAAAGCGGCCAAAAAATCACGCCGACGACGATGGAGTACGAACTCAGATCGCTGGAACCGCTATAAAGTAGGGCAGAAGAGTCTGTATTTCAGGTTGGTTGACCCGCTACTATAGCCCCAGCCCCGCACTCGCACTGCGTACCAGCCTTTGAAGGAAGGGTAGAACTCAACCAGCGATTGGTACCCACAGTAGTCGTCGTTGTAGGCGACAACCTTGCCTGTGGGATCGATGATCTCAATTATCGTGTCGAACTCTGCAACCGCTGGTTCGCCCGGCGTCTGGCAGGTCCAAAAGCGGTAAAAATACGGATACGAGGATACTACTTCGACATAGAAAAAGAAATCCTCATGCCCGGTAGGGTCCACTGTTGCCTTTATCGACTGCCAGTAGCAGTATGGATAGATGTAGTTGAAGCCATAATTGAATACGGAGGTCGGGACATTACCGGCCGAGCTGACAGTAGCGGCTGTTAAGCTAAACCCGAGCGCGAGCAGGCAGGCCCGCAGGGTCTGCGACGTTCTGCTGGCGGTTTTGCCCATTGTGGTCCGGCTCGCACCGGCATTGATTGTGAGACTATCGTTTGTGTTGTTCATGTTCTGCCTTTCCTTTCCTTTTGTTTTGTTTTTGTTTTTTTGCTTCGGTTCGCCCGATCAACCAGTATTACGAGGCGCGAGAGCACATCTTGCAGGAAATTTTTTGACGACTGAGATAATGGAAGGGCGAGTGTCCTTACGAGTTGTGAGAGGATTGCCTTTGGACAGCTTGGCCGAGTGGGCCGAAATCGGAGACTAAAGACTTCAAACTCAAGGTTCACGAACAGAGCTGCCAGAGTCGTCTGGACACCGCAAGCGTCACGCCGAGCATTGGCGAAACCCTCACCATCGCCCGCGGTCGAAGTGAGTTGCTCAGCGCTCAGGTGCTCCGGAGTCGGACAGGTCGGAGCGGAGGGGGCCGACCGGCGGTGGAAAGAGAACGCCCCAAATCCTGAACCGGCTCCGCGCCTTGCTCCAGGGGGCGACACGGCAGGCCGCCGTGGCTTGTGGACCGGCCAACGCTTGCGCAGCATCAGCCGGGAATTGGCCCAGTTGGGACTGCGGGTCAGCCCCAACACGGTCCGTCGGTTGTTGGGGGAACCGG
>DATHJP010000342.1:0-3269 GCA_035489695.1 Terriglobales bacterium | reverse complement strand
ACAAGGGAGACGGTGAGTTCCGCCTCCGGGTCGAAGCCTTGTTGCTTGCTTATGAGCATGCGGGCGATTTCCTTGGCAGACCAGCTGCAGGCAGGCCAGCAAGAGCAGCTCAAGCGTTTCCGGCGGGAGAAAAACCGGGCGACCGCATTGGCCATTACAAGTTGCTACAACAGATTGGTGAGGGCGGATGCGGTGTGGTTTACATGGCTGAACAGGAGGAGCCTGTCCGGAGGCGGGTCGCTCTGAAAATCATCAAGCCGGGAACGGACACGAATAGCGTGATTGCCCGGTTTGAAGCCGAGCGGCAGGCACTGGCGTTGATGAACCACCCCAACATCGCCAAGGTTTTCGATGCCGGGGCGACCGAAGCCGGTCGCCCATACTTCGTCATGGAACTCGTCCGCGGGGTCAAGATCACGGAATACTGCAACCAACATTCACTCACAACGGAGGATCGGCTTAGGCTTTTTGTGCAGGTCTGTCAGGCGGTCCAACACGCGCATCAGAGGGGCATCATCCATCGGGACATCAAACCTTCCAATATTCTCGTAACGCAATCGCTGGAAGGCGTGGCTATGCCCATGGTGATCGATTTTGGGGTTGCCAAAGCCACTACGGATCAGCGTTTGACCGACAAAACGGTTTTCACGGCGTTCGAGATGCTCATTGGCACACCTGCTTATATGAGCCCGGAGCAGGCGGCGCTCAGTAGCGTTGACGTCGACACGCGCACGGACATTTACAGCTTGGGGGTACTGCTTTACGAATTGCTGACCAGCTCGACCCCTTTTGAAACGGGGGAATTACTAAAAGCTGGCCTTGATGAAATCCGCAGGGTGATCCGTGAACAAGAACCGATCCGACCGTCTACGCGCCTGAGTAAGATGGCCGAGGCCGATTTAACGACGGTAGCACAGCAACGCCGGTCCGAGCCGCCCCGACTAATTCATACCATTCGCGGCGACCTGGACTGGATCGCGATGAAGGCTCTGGAAAAGGATCGCACTCGTCGTTATGAAACGGCCAACGGTTTGGCGTTGGACGTCAAACGCTTTCTTGAGAACGAGCCCGTTTCAGCGCGCCCTCCCAGCAAGCTCTATAAATTCCAGAAGACGGTTCGGCGCAACAGGCTTCTATTCATCGGCATTGGAGTAATCGCAACCCTCCTTGTTGTGAGCTTGATCGTTGTTTCGGCATCTCTTGCCCACGAGCGGCAGTCGCAGCACGAGGCGAAACAGGTCAAGCAGTTCCTGGAAGAGATGTTCGAAGGCCTCGATCCGAACTTTGTCAACGGCAGGGATACGGCCCTCTTACGCGTAATCCTGGATAAAGCCGCCGCACGCGTCGGCAAGGAGTTGACCAATCAACCGGGAGTGGAAGCCGAACTGCGAAGCGTCATCGGCACAGCTTATGAGAGAACCGGGCAGTATCCTCAAGCCGAAGAAATGCAGCGCGCGGCGCTGAAACTTTTCCGAAAACGCTTCGGACGAGAAAGTCCAGAGGCAGCGGCATCGCTTAACAAATTGGGCTTAGCGCTCATAGCGAATGGAAAAATGCGGGAAGCTGAACAAGTAAACCGCGAAGCACTCGCGATCAGGCGGCGACGCTTTGGCGATGAGAATGTCGACGTCGCCACTTCGAAAGACAATTTGGCTCACGCATGTAATGCTAATGGGAAATTCACGGAGGCAGAAGCCTTGGAGCGCGAGGCACTGGCGACAAGGCAGAGATTGTTCGGAAACGAAAGTCAGGAGGTGATGGATTCGCTTCGCAATCTTATTATTATTCTCGGCGACACCGGCAAGTGGGCAGAAGCCGAAGCTACGGGGCGTGAGGTTTTGGCGCTACGCCGCAAACTGCTCGGCTCCCAACATCCATCGGTTGCGGGCGCGCTCTACGATCTTGCCTGGGCGGCAGCTGGTAATGGGAAGCAGAAGGAGGCCGAAGCCTTGAAACAGGAAGGCTTCGCGTTGCGTCAAAAGGTTTCGGACAATTACGCGGACGTGGCCATTTCTCTCTGCTATCTCGGCAATCGCATGCGACAGCGAGGGAACCTGGAGGATGCGTATTCTGTCTTGAGCGCAGCCCTTTCCCTACAGCGTAAGTTTGTGGGCAACGACCACCCGGATACGCTTTATACGCTGGGTAATTTAGGTTTGATTTACGAAGCTGAGACTAACTGGTCGAAGGCGGAGACCGTGTTTCGCGAGGTGTTGGCCTTGCGGCTTAAGCGGCCAGGAAATGACGACCCGCGAGCCAAGTGGGAATATGGGGAGTTGTGCCATGCTCTCGTCGCACAGCGAAAATATCCCGAAGCCGGCCAACTCCTGGCTGAGGTTCTGACTCCCGCGTTTGTAACGAATCGAGCGTGCTCCGATCTACTGGGTCGTCGGTTAGACCTGATGGGCCGCCAAGGCAGGTGGAAGGAAGCTGCAGCCGATGCTGCTACTCTCATGCAGTTCCAACCCACAGAATACTACTGGTCTTACAATGTCGCTACGCTCCTGGTGACGACGCATAACCGGCCGGATTACGAGCAACTCTGCCACAGAATTCCCACCACGTTCGCCGAGACAACAAATCCCTACATTGCACAGCGGATTGCCGAAGGTTGTCTTCTCCTCCCGAATTCCGGGGCCGATTTGCAATTAGTGGACCGATTGGCCACTAGAGCGGTGACTTTGGGCAACGGCGACGGCGGCGGAATTGGTTATTTTCAAGCTTGCAAGGCGCTCTCGGAATATCGGGAAGGCAGTTTTCCTGAGGCAGTGGAATGGGCAGAGAAGGCTTTAAAGAACTCCGAAGTTTTCGCGCGTGCCAAGGGGTGTGCCGTTCTGGCGATGGCGCAGTGGCGGCTCGGGCTGAAGGACGCGGCCCGAGCCACGCTGAGCGAAGGAAACAAACTGGCTCAGGACATTTCGTCGAATCAAGCCGTGGATTTGGGAGACGGGTGGATAAATTGGCTGGTTGCTCGTATTTTGCTTGATGAAGCCACCGAGCTGATTGTGGACAAATCGAGACTGGGCAACGATTCGAAGAATCAACACTGAGTGGTTCGCCGCGAGGCCTTGAAATTCCTGCGAAACAGTGCAAGCTGTTTCGGGATTCATGAGCGACGCCACTGTTTTGTTAGCCTAACTTCCTAAAACATTTCGCGAAAACATTAAAATCGTTGAGGATTTGTCGAAATGTGTAGCAAGTAATCGTGAGAATATTTCTCATAATATGTCTTGCACTACAATTCAATTGCCACTAATATGTAGCCCGTG
>DATHJP010000341.1:0-2215 GCA_035489695.1 Terriglobales bacterium | reverse complement strand
GATGGCGCCGAGGAGGAGTTTGATCCCGCTCGCCAGGCACAATTCACTCTCGAGAAGGAGCATCTGCACGTCGGACTGGCCACGGAGTCCTTAATAGAAACCTTGCTCAACGCCGCGCCGGAAAATGTCCACGTCATGGATCTGCCTTGGTCTGACGCCGATCGCAATCTTCTCGCTTCCATCCTGATGAAAGAGGATGAAGAACTTACCGCGGAAAGGTTGGAAGCTGCTGTGCGCGCCCTGCGGCGGATTCAGTTGCGGCACAAGCTGGAGCAGGTGCAAAGAGAGCTGCAGGCCAGTCGCGGCCAAGAATCCAGCCGGTTGGAGGGATTGTTGCAAGAAAAGGTCCGGCTAAAACGGGCTTTAATGAGCCCGGGCCTGGTCGACGGAGAGGCGCCCACAGCCCCGGAAAGAGCCCGAGAACCGTGAAACTAATTGGGGCGCCGTGCCATCTAACTTATTAGAGTGGTGGGAGATAGGGCACGGCAGGGTTGGGCGCGAAGGAACTGAGACTGGGCTGACGCTCAATCACATGCTATACTCTGAAAGTTTGTGCCAGCGCGTAGTTCCGCGCGTCCACATATCCCACCCGTCTAACACGTTTCGACGTCCTTTCCGATAGGACGACTAGAGGACAATCCGCATTGGCTCTTGATGATAAGTACGACGATATAAAAAAGCTGATCGACGCAGGTAAAGAGAAGGGATATCTCACCTATGACCAGGTGAACGACCTTATCCCGCACGACGTGCATTCTCCCGAGGACCTCGACGATCTGCTCACGACCATTGGTACGCAAGGAATCGATGTGCTGGAGGGACCCAAACTTCCCTCCTCCGCGCTCGATAAAAAGTTCGAAGAAGAGGAAGCCGGCGAGGACGTCGAACTCGACCTCACTCCCGGCGCTCTGGAAAAAACCAACGACCCCGTCCGCATGTATCTACGCGAGATGGGGACTGTTCCACTGTTAACCCGCGAGGGTGAAGTTGAAATTGCCAAGCGTATTGAGCGGGGGCAGTTGAGGGTTTTGAAGGCGCTCTCTCGTTCTCCTATCGTGATTCACGAACTGCTCGCGATGGGGGAGGATCTCAAAAAGGGTGTTCGCTCCATCAAGGAAGTGGTCACTTTTGACGAGGAAGAGATTACCGATGAAATCCTGCAGAACCGTCTGACGGAGTTCACCGGAAAAATCGACGAGTTGGCCAAGGCTTACAAGAAAGCTGGCCAGCTGGAAGAGAAGTTCGCCAACGTTTCCCAGAAGAAGCGTCCCAGGGACCATCGCCGTTACCGGCTTGGGCTGGCCCGCGGCATCGTTAAGGTTTCGCTGTGTGTGCGGGACCTGGGATTCACCAACAATGAACGCAAGCGGCTGATCGATCGTTTGAACAAGACGGTCGACACCATGCGTTCGCTCGACCGCCAGTCGCAAAACCTGGAGAAGAAAGCGGATGCCACGCGCAGCGAGGAGCAGCGCAAGGAATACCGCCGACAGTCTCGCGCCATCCGCAGTGAACTCGAGAAATTAGAGACCGAAGCCGGAGTCGCTTTTCCCGAGCTCAAACGGACTCAGCGCGAAATTATCCAGGGAGACATGGATGCGGAGCACGCCAAGCGCGAGCTCATCGAGGCAAACCTCCGGCTCGTGGTTTCCATCGCCAAGAAGTACACCAACCGCGGTTTGCAGTTCCTGGATCTGATCCAGGAAGGCAATATCGGTCTGATGAAGGCCGTGGACAAATTCGAATATCGGCGTGGATATAAGTTTTCGACTTATGCCACGTGGTGGATTCGGCAGGCAATTACTCGTGCAATTGCTGATCAGGCGCGTACGATTCGCATCCCCGTCCACATGATTGAGACCATTAACAAGTTGATCCGCACCTCGCGGCAACTGGTGCAGGAGTTGGGACGCGAACCTACGTCGGAAGAAATCGCCAAGCGCATGGATATTCCTGTAGCCAAAGTGCGCAAGGTGCTGAAGATTGCTCAGGAACCGATTTCGCTGGAGACGCCAATCGGCGAAGAGGAAGATTCGCATCTGGGCGACTTCATTGAAGACCGTGCAGTGGTCTCCCCGGCTGAAGCGGTGATCAACGTCAACCTGAAAGACCAAACTTCGCAGGTGCTGCGCACGCTCACACCGCGCGAGGAAAAGGTCATCAAGATGCGCTTCGGTCTTGAAGATGGAAGCGAACATACGCTGGAAGAAGTTGG
>DATHJP010000340.1:0-3628 GCA_035489695.1 Terriglobales bacterium | reverse complement strand
CGAGGCTCGGACAAGTCGCAAATGGTTATGGCCAATTCGTGCGCATCCGCCAAGCCGTCTGACACGACCAAGCTGGTCTTCCATCGTTACGGCGACAGCTACTTTCTGTCGCAGATCTGGACTGCCGGCAACGCCTCGGGGGCAGAGCTTCCGCCGAGCCGCCGCGAATCCGAAGTCGCGATGGATTTCCCTCGCCAAAACGTAGTTTTGGTCGCATCACGATAGAGACCGGGAAGAAGTATTCCCTATCCGGCGTCTGAAACAAAAAAGGGCACACACTGTGTGCCCTTTTTCGTCTTCGATCGAATGAAACGCGTCCGGGTTACTCTAGCGGTTCACCTCGATCTCGTTCACGACTTGGGCGACATTCGGTACATTGGCTGCTACCTGCTCGGCCTGCTGACGCTGCTCCGGAGACTTAACTTTCCCCTTCAGCGTGAGCACTCCATTGTTGGACTTGAAATGAATGCTCTGCTTGTCCAAACCTTTCGAAATCAGCGCCGCTTTATAGTTCTTCTCGATGGCATCGTCGACGTTGGATTCAATCTTCTTGGCTTGGGATTCGAATCCCACCGGCTCAATACTGATTTCGTTGGCGATAACCCGGCTTCCGGCGGCCGCCTGGGCTATTTCACCGGCCTGTTGCTTGGCATTCTCAGAATGCAGCTTGCCACGCAACGTAATGGTGTTCTTGTCACGATCTTCATCCACGGTCACATCTTTCAGGTCTGCTTGTTCGAGCGCCTTCTTGACACTGTCTTTATAGGAAACATCATTCGCGCGCTGGCTACATGCCACCGTCGAAAGTAGCAACAGAATGCCCGCAAACAAAAAGACAACTGATTTCATGGGAGGTCCTCCGATCGAGAGTTTACGCCAGACCACCCGGCGACAGCTGCGCCCGCCGTGGCCCCGGCAGAGCGGTCGCAGGGATGTACCTGCGACCGTCAGAAAGGTGCGACGTAATCCGATGCCGCCTCAACAAAACGCCATCGGCCATCCAGATCTACATCTACTAAACCGCGGTTCTGCGTCCAGTGAGAAGGTTGACGATCAGGACCACCACCGCGACTACCAGCAGTAAATGGATTAGACTTCCGGCAATGTGAAAGCTAAATCCCAGAAGCCACATGATGAGCAAAATTACAAAAATCGTCCAGAGCATAGTTCCTCCAAGAACTGCAGCTTACGTGCTCAACCCCTTCAGTTCCATACTGTGCTTTCTGTAAGCAGCCCAGAACGGAAAGGAATGCTGTGGCAGGGGCTTAATGTAGAAAACCGTGGAGGGCCATGAGCTTACGCCCCGATACCTGTCCACTAACTAGCGACCCTCTCCTGTCCCTGCTAACATCCCTCGGGAATGGCAGTGCGCAACCCTGGCGGCAAAATCCGGCGCAGCGTGGTAAAAGCTGGCCCTAAAAGGCGCAAGAGCGACCGTCGTCGAGCCGGAGAACTGGTCATCATCACCGGCATGAGCGGCTCGGGCAAGGCCTCCGTGCTCAAGGCTTTCGAAGATCTTGGCTTTTACTGCGTAGATAATCTCCCGGTCGGCCTGATCCCCCGCTTCGCCGAACTGGTAGGACAGTCCTCCGAGATCGAACGCACCGCTTTGGTGGTGGATGTTCGAGAAGGCACCCAGCTCGAGGCTCTCCCTTCAATCGTGAAGTCGGTCAAGCGCCTGCTGCCCACCAGAATGATTTTCCTTGAAGCGGATGAATCAATTCTCCTGCGACGTTACAGCGAGACCCGTCGACCTCATCCCCTTGGAGCCCATTCGCCCGTCAAATCCTCACTCGCCGCCGAGCGCCGTCACCTGCGTCCCATTCGCGCCATGGCCGATCTAGTCATCGACACTTCCAGGTTCAATGTCCACGAATTGCGGTCCTACATCACAGAACGCTTTCAGAAGCACGAGTCGGACAAGAACCTCATGGTCTCCTGCGTGAGCTTCGGTTTCAAACATGGAGTACCCGAGGACGCCGACCTGCTCTTCGATGTCCGCTTTCTGCCTAATCCCCACTTCGTGCCCGAGTTCCGGCCGCTTACAGGACTCAATCCCAAGGTGGCCAAATACATTCGGTCGTTCCCCCAGACCAGGGAATTCATAGAACGGATCTCGGAATTGTTGGTGTATTTGTTGCCACATTACATCCGCGAAGGAAAAAGCTATTTGACCATCTCATTCGGTTGCACCGGCGGCCAGCATCGTTCCGTAATGATCAGCGAAGAAGTCAGCAAGCGCCTGCGAAAAGCAGGCTACCGGGTCAAGGTCGTCCATCGGGATAGCCCCAAGTAAGCCCTGAGAACTGAGATCCAAGAACTAAGAGCTGAATTTTGAAACCCGCGCCCGACACCAAAACCTATGCCCGAAACCCGAGGCCTAAAGTAGAATAAGACCTTGCAACGCATGACTAATCCCTTATCCGAGGGCCGCCCGCTCCAACCGCCCAGAGGCCCATGCAACAACTGACACGCCTTCTGCGATATGTAGCCCCATACTGGTGGCAGTTGGTGTCCTCCGTACTCCTGATGGCGGCCGTTGGTTTGCTCGACGCCTTCCGCGTCTTGCTCATCGGACCGATCTTCGACCGGGTGTTGAACCCAGGTTCGCCATCCCGCCAGATGCAGCTCTTCAAACTGCCCATATCAGGCAATGTGATTTATTTGCAGCAATTCGTTCCTTCGCACTTTCAGAATCCGTGGACTGTCGTCGCCTTCGCCCTGGTTGCTGCCACCATTCTCAAAGGAATCCTGGATTATGCCGGAACGTATCTGGTGAACTACGCCGGCTTCGGCATGATTACCGATCTGCGTAATGATCTTTACAACTCCATCCTGCGTCGCTCTGCGGCCTTTTACCAAAAGCACACTACCGGAAGCCTGGTTTCAACCATCGTCAATGACATCGAACGCGTGCAGTTCGCCATGTCCAACGTGCTGGCCGAGTTTCTGCAACAATTCTTTACCCTGATTTTTACGGCCGTAGTGGTCGTCCTGCTCGGCGGAAAGCTTGCTTGGGTGCTCTTGCTGTTCGTGCCCATCATCGTGTTCTCCGCGGGAAAGATTGGGCGAAGGGTGCGTCACACCACTCGCCGTGGCCAGGACCAGCTCGCCGATATCCAGAACATCCTTCACGAAAGTATTACCGGCAACCGTATCGTGAAAGCCTTCAGTATGGAATCGTGGGAGATTGCTCGCTTTCGCAAAGCGGCACAACGTCTGTTCCGGGCCAATCTCCGATCGGTGGCGGCAGCGGCCATCAGTTCACCGCTGATGGATATCTTCGGAGCCATTGCCATCGCCTTGCTTTTACTGTTGGGCCGCGATCAGATCAATCATCGCATTTTCACCGCCGGCACGTTCCTTGCTTTCATCGTGGCCGTCTTTAAACTTTACGATCCGGTACGCAAGTTCGCTCTCTTCAACAAAATTTCCAGCAGGCCCTGGGCGCGTCGTCTGAAATATTTACTTTCATGGACACCGAAGACGACGTGCGCGAAAAGTCCGGTGCACAGCCGCTTCCCGCATTCGCAAATAGCATCCGGTTTGAGAGTGTGTGCTTTTCCTATGACGGTAACGGAGAAGAAGCCCGCGAAATTCTTCGCGACATCAACCTGGAAGTAAGATC
>DATHJP010000339.1:0-10637 GCA_035489695.1 Terriglobales bacterium | reverse complement strand
GATTCAATCGGTTATCTAAAGTCAGCTGCAGATAGAGATGTTGAACTGTGCTGCAACAGTTCACGCCTATGACTGGCATCTGCGACAGGATCAAATCGGAGGAGAAAGCTGCTCCCGCCGACAATGCTGACGCGCTTCGCGCCAGCTTGTCGAAGCTCGACATCCGTGGCGAGCATCATCGTTTTCTGGTCAACCGCATGGGTTCGAGCGGTAGCACCTGGCTGGTGAAGCTGCTGAACAGCCATCCAGATGTCTTCTGTTACCACGAAGGAGTATTAGCTCAGATCTATCCCCAGAAGTCGTACACCAGCGAGCATGTCGTCAATTTCATTCGGTCCCTGGCTTGGGACGACATGCATGGTGCCTACAAGGCGATTGGCGACGTCGGTTCCAGCTGGTTGGGACACATCCATGCGGTGCCGCGCAATTTGTTCACCACCGGCATCCTCTTGCGGCATCCGGCCAGAATGCTGAATACCAGACTCAAAGTATTCGAGAAGGACAAGTCTTTCACTAAAATCGACCCTTCCACGCTCCGCCAAACTGAGGAGCGCTGGGGTATTAAAGCCTGCAATGAAATGGACCAGATTTTCGTGCAGGACCTTTTCCACATCGTGATGCAGATCCGCGCCGTCGATACAGTGGACGTGGTTATTCAGTTGGAACGCATGAACGATGTGGAATACTGCTGCAACATCCTGCAGCAGCTCACCGGGATTCATCACGAACCCTCGGTGGTCGACCTTTTCATTCATAATCCAGTGAACCGCAGGACCAACACTGTCTCGTTGCAGGCAGTCTTACAGGAGTTCAGCAGCGAGCAGAGGGCCTGGTACAACGCGATGCTGAAGGAAGACCTGCCTCGCTGCGGGTATGCGTTGGACAGCGATGAGTTGCTAGAAACGCCAACTCGTCCGCCATCAGCCGACGGTGTGCCGCGGAGTGCGCTGCCCAAAGAGTTCCGCGGGTACGAGCTGCAAATGTTAAAACAGGCCGTGCTGGAAAGAGACTGCGAAATTGGCCGCCTGCGCGGCGAAATCAACGACCTGCGCGCCGTAGTCAAGGAGCTGCAGGGTGTCTTGGCTGGAGTGCAGAACTCGGTTGGTTGGCGGCTGCTGGAAATCCTTCGGCGTGTGCGAAAGCGAGTACTTCCGACGGGACGGGTACCCATCGCGCAGAGTGTTGAGGGGCCTCGCAGCCGCACAAAACTGTAAGCATGAAATAGCAACAAAGCTGGTTGCAGGCAGCGCCAACTTGCATACTTGCGCGCCGTAACCTATTCTTTTCATGCAGTCGTAACGAGGATCCGCCGCGCAATCTATGCATCGCCTGACCGCCAGATTGCTGTTGATCTTAATGCTCTCGGGCACATTGGCCCCGGCAGCTCTGGCCCTCTCTGCAGAATCGCCTCACGCCTGCTGCAAGCGAAAACCATTGCACAATCACGGAGGCCACAGCTCTGAATTCAAAGCCTCCGACTGCGGCAACCATGATTGTTGCCGGCCGCTAACCGTTTCCCAGCGAGCCCAGCCCCGTCCGTCCATCAGCGGCTGCGTCAGCCAGCCATCCGCGATTCTGCTCCAACAGCTGAACCCGAGCTATCCCGCCATCGATCTCAACGACTCCCGCTCTGCCCGCGCGCCTCCAACATTGCCCATCGCCTGACATTCCAAAAATAAGTGTCGCAAGGCTGCGTCCAGAGTCCCGCTCCACGTGTAGGCGGGTTTCTGATTCATTCCGCGGCGCTCGACACTTGCGTACAGGAACAGTGCAATCTCCAACCGGCAATGTTCGGAGGAATAATGACGTTCCATCGTCTCGCACTCTTACTCGGAGTTCTTCTGCTCGCCGTCGCGGCGAGCGCCACAATCTTCGGCACTGTCCGCGGCCTGATTCACGATCCTCAGCATCGGCCCGTCCAAGGTAGCCGGGTTGTCATCCGCGCTGAAGCTTCCGATTGGACTCAAACCACTACCTCTGACAACTCCGGCGAATTCCATTTCGACGCCGTGCCTCTGGGTGCCTACGCAGTCACAGTCGAGGTCCCCGGGTTCGCCCCCCAGGAGCAAAAGCTCGCGCTTACATCTGGCCGCGACGCGCGCTTACACTTTGCCCTCACTATTGCCAAAAGCAAGGAAACCGTCGAGGTGGTAGACACTCCGGCCACGATCAATCCGGAATCCTCCACGACCACGAGCGTAGTCAGCCGTGAGCAAATCTCCCAAACTCCAGGCGCCGACCAGACCAACAGTCTGGCCATGATCACCAATTACGTTCCCAGCGCTTATGTGATCCACGACCAGCTTCATATCCGTGGGGGACACCAAGTCACATGGCTGCTCGACGGCGTGCCCGTTCCCAACACCAATATCGCTTCCAACGTCGGCCCCCAGTTCGATCCCAAGGACATCGATTACCTCGAAGTCCAACGCGGCGGCTACTCCGCCGAATATGGCGACCGCACCTACGGAGTCTTCAACGTGGTGACCCGTTCCGGCTTTGAACGAAACCGGCAGGCCGAACTGGTTGCTAGCTACGGCAGTTTTAACAGCACCAATGACCAGATCAGCTTCGGAGACCACGGCGAACGCTTCGCGTACTACGGCAGCCTCTCGGGTTCCCGCACAGATCTTGGACTGGAAACTCCAAGCACCCAAGTCCTGAATGACCAAGCCGCCGGCCTGGGAACATTTGCTTCCTTCATCTTTAATAAGACCCCAGCCGATCAGCTTCGTCTCGTGACATCCCTGCGCGGCGATCACTATCAGATTCCGAACACTCCTGACCAAATCACCTCCGGCATCCGCGACGTCGAAAACGAGCGTGATGCTTTCGTCAACTTCTCCTGGCTGCACACCATCGGCAGCGGCACGGTATTGACCGTCTCGCCGTTCTACCACTTCAACCGCGCACACTACAGCGGCAGCTCCGTCGGCCAGCCCGACCCCAACCTCACCATTCCCGAGGACGATCGCGGTTCCAACTATATGGGCGGAGTCACTTCTATCGCTATCACGCGCGGAAAGCACAATGCCCACGCAGGAATTCAACTGTGGGCTGCTCGGGACAACCAGCTTTTCGCCACGGTGCAGGGGGATGGCAGCAATCCACAAACACAGCGGCAAAGGATCTGGGCAAATGTGCAGACCCTGTTTCTCGAAGACCAATACAAGCTCACAACTTGGCTCACCCTCAATGCCGGCGTTCGCCTGACTCACTTCGGGGAAACTACAGTCAGTGAGAACGCCGCCGATCCCCGTATCGGCGCCGCCCTGCGCATTCCGAAGCTCAATTGGGTGGCCCGTGCCTTTTACGGTCGCTATTATCAGCCCCCGCCATTGCTGACCGTCTCAGGATCGCTCCTGGGCTTCGATCTGGCTCCACTTCGCGGTGAACGGGATGAGCAACGCGAATTCGGACTCGCGATTCCCATCGGCGGCTGGACCCTCGACGTCTCCAACTTCCGCACCGGCGCCAGAAATTTCTTCGACCACGACGCGCTCGAGAACAACATCTTCATTCCGCTGACGATCGGCCATGCCCGCATCCGCGGTACTGAAGTCACCCTTAATTCACCCATGATCGCGAGCCGCGCCAATCTTCACCTCGCCTACTCGAACCTGATCGTGCAGGGAGCATGCCCCATCACGGGAGGCTTCATTGAGGATTGCACCAATCCAGGCAATTTCTTGCTCGACCACGACCAGCGCAACACACTGGCTGCTGGTTTCAATGTGGCATTGCCGTGGCGCGCCTGGGCTGACTTCAACCTGAACTACGGTTCCGGCTTTCTCAATGGCGAAGGCGACGAGGACCCCACGCACCTGCCTCCGCACACAACGTTCGACTTGTCGTTAGGAAAATCTTTCGGAGAGAATTGGAGCATGCGCCTTACGGGCCTCAACCTGTCGAACCACCATTACCTACTGGATAACGCCAATAGCTTCGGCGGTACCCACTACGCAAACCCGCGGGAGCTCTCAATCCAATTAAAATACCGCTTCCACTATTAGTCCCGCCCGACAGTAGCGCCGGCGCCCCGCCGGCAACGATGGGTCGAGCAAAAAACTAGGGCGGCCAAAACGGCCGCCCTTTTTAAAATCAAATTGTATGCGTGGTTTAAGCCGGCTTCACGTTCTCCGCTTGCCAGCCCTTCGGGCCTTTGACCACATCGAACTGTACTTGCTGGCCTTCTTGCAGGCTGCGGAATCCGCTGGCCTGAATCGCCGAGAAGTGCACGAAAACGTCCTCCCCGTTCTGGCGGCTAATAAAACCATAGCCCTTGGCATCGTTAAACCACTTTACTGTTCCTGTTTCCATAACTGTTGCTTTGTTCCTTTTTGATGATGTAGCGCTGAATTCCTCGCAGGACTTCTGCAGGCAGGTCACGCTGTAGAGCGGGAGTTGCTGAAGCAAAAAACTGCAAAGATCAAACGCAGAAGGATTGTACCCCAGGAACTCTGAAAACCGCCATAATTTTCAACGCCTTCCACCTTTCACACGTCACCGGATCACAGGTCTGGCGGGCCGCTATCCAGCTCCGTACCCGGCGGGGCTTCACTGAGCAGGCGGTGCAAGTCCAGCCTCCCGGTCGTCATTGCCAGCTTGCCATCCGGGGTGCGGGGCCATACCTTCTCCGGTTTATCGCAATACAACTCAACTCCATTGTCGTCGGGGTCGCGTAAGTAGATAGATTCGCTAACCCCGTGGTCTGCTGCGCCTTCCAGCGGAATTTTTGCCGCCAGAATCCTGCGTACGGCGGCAGCAAGTGCGGCTCTGGTTGGATAGAGAATCGCGGTATGGTACAGCCCGGTTGTGCCGCGTGGAGGCGGCGGACCGCCAAGACTTTCCCACGTGTTCAGCGCGATATGATGATGATATCCACCCGCCGACAAGAAAACTGCGCCCTCCCCATATCGCTGCGTCAGCTCAAAGCCAAGGACTCCGGAGTAAAAGCGCAAGGCACGCTCAAGATCAGCAACCTTGAGATGTACATGGCCAATACGGGCTTGCGGATGGATAGTGAAAGGCGGGGCTGTTCTTGAATTGATCATGGGCCTAGCCATCATGTGACTCGCTTCAGTCCGCTTCAACGATCTGACATGGAAGTGAATCACGAAGTTCCTGGAATGAAAAGGTCATTATTCTTCATGCGTGTACTTACCACCAAAGTCGTAAATCTGTTGTCGACGATGGGCAAACTGGACTCTAAACTGCCTGCCGGGTCGCTCATCATCCCAAGTGCTAATAGTTATGAGGTCCGTGTGCCCATAGCATGACCCTGGGTCGGCGGCGCCGCAAGAACACCCATTCTGTATGCACCCACGGGGATTTAACTGGCATCAAAGGTAAGAAACTGGTGTTGGCGGTCCAACACGGAAACGAGTAAGCAAAACATGGCTCGAATCTTGGCTCCCGGAACGAAGGCTCCGGCTTTCACGCTGAACGTTACCCCTGATCAAAAGCTGTCGCTGCATGAGCTACAAGGAAAGCCAATCATCCTTGCTTTTTATCCAGCGGACTGGAGTCCGGTATGTGGAGATCAGATGACGCTCTACAACGAGATTCTCCCCGAATTCCAAAAGTACGGAGCCGAATTGCTCGGCATTTCCGTTGATGGAGTCTGGTGTCACGCAGCCTTTGCAAAAGACCGGCACTTGCATTTTCCGCTTCTCGCAGATTTCGAACCCAAGGGCGCGGTGGCAAAGAAATATGGGGCGTACCGGAACGCTGACGGATTTGCCGAGCGAGCCCTTTTTGTCATCGATCCCGAAGGCAAGATCTTTTGGAGTTACTGTTCGCCCATTGCAGTCAATCCTGGAGCCGATGGCATTCTCGAGGCGTTGGAGGATCTTTCTCTACAAAGGAAAAATAATGAGCATGTTGAAAGTTCCAGTCTCGCCAGATGACCACATACAAGGCGATGAACATGCCTTGGTCACTCTTGTGGAATATGGAGATTATGAATGTCCGCACTGTGGGCGCGCCTATCCCATCATCAAAGAAGTCCAGAACCACTATGGCCGGCGACTCAGGTTCGTTTTCCGCAATTTCCCTTTGACCCAAATCCATCCCCTTGCCGAACCGGCGGCCGAGACTGCCGAGTTGGCCGGAGCACACGGGCGCTTTTGGGAGATGCACGATGGCATCTATGAAAATCAAGACCGTTTAAGTCTCAAACTTCTCCTCGAACTCGGAGAACTGTTGGGCTTATCTGGGACGAGTGTCCGCGACTCAATTGCCGATAACCAATTCCTGCCCAAGATCCGCAAGGACCTCCAAGGCGGCGTACGCAGCGGAGTCAATGGCACTCCGACGTTCTTCATCAACGGTGTCAGACACGATGGATTGTATGAGTTCGAAGACCTGGTCTCCGCCATCGACGCTCGCATGTTGCGGGCAAAGCAGAGTGTGGCGTAACCGTAGAGCAAACGTGAAGATGCCACTAAGGTAACGTAATCAGGATCGAAGCGCTTGCGGAAGAGCAAAAGAAAATCCGAGATGAAACTTACTTTTCGGAGAGAACAAAGTTGACCGCGGCCCCGTTGTGATCGACAGAAACTTTTTTCTGCCAGATTCTGGGGTCGCTGAATATCGGTCGCTGAATCTTACGTTGGGTGAGAACATCAAATGCGGCTTGCTGCCCCAGCAAACTCCAGCCCTCATGCCAAGCCACAATCTCGTATTCCCCCGGCGGAACGTCGGTCAATTCGAACTTCCCGCTCTCGTCGGTTACGGCATAGTAGGGATGGGGTGCGACCATGATCTCCGCATTCATCCAGACATGCCCGCCATTGCATTTGATGTTGACCAGACCGGGAGATTGCATGGTCCGTGAAACAGTCTGGTTGGTGAAGGGAAAGGGCAAGTTATAGCTGGCTGCACCGTCCATGTGAACGGTGTGGAGAACGGGATCGGAACTGTTCATTCGTAGCGCGGCATCCTGGGCCACCAGTAAAATATGAGGCTCGTAACGGCAGCTTTTCTGGTCCAGGAAGCGCCGGCTCTCTGGAAAATTGAATGGTTTCCCGCTATAGACGTTTTTCAGGAACACCACGGTATTTGCGACACCGCCGTGAGGGCCTACAATCAGGCGCTCCAAGTCGCGAGTTTTCCGCGATTCAGGATCACAAACCTGTATGTCTTTGTTGATAGGAAACGTGAGTAAACGTGGAACCGGGCCCGACCACTTGACACTCCCCGTAATCGTACCCGAATCTCTGAGAGGCACAACGCGGTAACTGGTCTGACTGGTAGCCATGCTGCTCATGCCTAACGAGAGCGCGGCAAGTAAAGCAGTTTTGACAGCTGTAGACATCATTAAGGCAACTTCCATTTCAATCCTAGCCGGATAGAACGAGTCGCAACAAATGACCAAAGAGATAGCACGTCCGGGGAATCCGGCGGAGTACGCGGTTTTCACTAAGACTTGATTTGCAAGGGAAAACTGGACGGTGCGGGCTGGTGCTCTCGTCTATCGGCGGAACAGGCGCGGCCCTTCGTCGCGCCGCCCGTCAGGCTTTGAAGGGACAATCTGCAATCATGCCACGGCTTGTGAGCCTTCTTGGCGAGTAAACGATTGAATTGCGCTGGCCTCGTCGGCTTGAATGTCGAACACGCTGGCCAATCTGGTCGTCCGAAGCAGATCACTCACCCGCTTACTGGGGTTGAGTAGCTTAAGCTGTCCGCCCTGGTTACGCACAGTAGCGTAAGTCTTCACCAGCTCTCCTACGCCTGAGCTATCGACATACCCGACATCATGAAGATTGAGAAGGATTTTGTTATTTCCTTTATCGACGAGTTCACGAACGATTTCGCGAAGCATAATGTTGCCCTCGCCGAGCGTTATCCGTCCGCTTACGTCAAGAATCGCGACATCCCCGATCTGACGAGTGGCCGTCTGCATCTTCACTGGCGTGCGTCCTTGAATCCCCAGACCCAGCCGGTCCAGGATTCCGCACGCTACACTCGCAGTCTCCTGCGACTCGGTACGGACGACGATTAGAGTGCGCCCTTCTTTCAACACCTCGCGGAAAAACGCCGCGTCTTCGGAAGACTTTTCATCCGCGGTCGGTTGTGGAATGCGGTTGTCATGTGCAATGGATTTGCCTATTGCGGAACCGGCCCCCGCGCCTAACAACCCCAGGAGTGCGGCCGCACCAAAGCCCAGTGCGAACACCTGCCCGATGCCCGGAACCGCCAGTAGCGTTGCGGCAGCGACTCCGGCAGACATCCCGGTCCCCACACCCATAAATCCCCCCACCGTCGCTCCAAGTTCCGTGCCAACAATCTTGGCCTCAGTCTCTGATCGGGTCAGAAAGACAATCGATTCTTGCGGTACTTTCCCGTTCAAAAGTTCACGCACAGCCTCTGCGGCACGCTCACGCGAAGAAAATACTCCGATTGCAGTTTCCACGGGATACCTCCTCATTATTGAAACACTTCAGATAACTCGTAGGCTGGCCTGGAAGCCTGCCCCTCGAACTGAAAACTACCAAGTAAAAGCTCTTCGCTCGCTTGGTCGTGCCAAAAGATGCCTCTGCTTGATGAATTTGTCAAGGGAATACGGTGCTGCAAACCACTGCCCGCGCCTGCGCCCGACTTGCGCTTTAGCTTCAGGTAGGCCGTCTCTGTCCGGTTCCAATGTTTAGCCCTGGCGATGTCGCGGGTATTTCTGATCTAAATCGAAAAAAGGCCTGCTGAACTTTCATCTCGCCCCGTTCGAAACCGTAGGTTCGAAAATCATTGGGGCTTGATGGGAGTTGTGGCGCGTGCCTTCCCCGACGGACGCACTTTGCCGGTTACAACGGGGAATGCGCCCACAGGATCAAACGAGCACCTGGCAAGAAAGGCGTCCCTGGTTAGAGTTCCACCGAGCCAGTATCCTATGTCGTCGAGGCGGGCGGCAGCCACCCCTCCTCTTTTATCCAAAAAAATCACCACGATCCCCTGCAGTGAGTTATCAGCGCTGTGGGTTGCTTCCCGATATCGCTGGGCGAAGATAGCCTCAGCGAACCGCGACTTCGCCGCGGCAATATTTGGAGTAATGCGCGACGCAGGTTGAGCCCATACAAACAGAGATGTTTTCCCCTTCAGTGGACTCCAATCGCCGTCGAAGCTCGAAGTGCTCTCACGGAGAATGGTGAAATCCGCTGGGAGATCCGCTTTGGACTTAGCTGCTGAGACACTGGACAAAATCGGGAGGTTCGACTGAACCTGGGAGCTGTTGACCCAACCGCTTCGTGCTTCGTCCAGTTTTACGCGGAGCCATCCACCCCGGCTCCCCGTAACCTCGAATTCATCTTCCGGTTGAGCCTTGAGAAGCACTGCCGCGCCTGCGGCAGGTTTGTCCAAGACAGGCGTACCAGTCCTGGCGACCGCAACGAACTTAGCAGACACGACTTGAGTTGTTCCGGTTAATGTTTGTAACTGAGCTTCGAGCCCAGAGAGGCTGCGTTCCGCTTCGAGACGTTGCGCATGGGTAGTTGCGATCTGCTCTTCCAGCGAACTCCTGGGCGGTGTTCCTGTCGACGGTTCGGTTTGAGCCAAATAGTCACTTAAGCGATCAAGTAGATCAGTCTCCAGTCGACCGTTGGACTGGAGAACCCGATAGCCTTGCGCCGTCCCATCTCCTTCGGAATACCAGGCGGAAATGTTTGCCTTTACGCGGACAAGAGTTCTCTTACCTTCCCCGGGCAAAAAGTCGATCTTGAACTCATAATACGGTCGCGAATAACGATCGAGCTGGAGTCCCTGGGTTTGCACGAAGCCCTCCAGGATGGGTAAACGGGAAAGTTGGTAAGCTCCCAGCTTTTGCAGGGCGGCTCTCAAACTGGCCGAGGAAGCTGGATACTCGCGTTGCTTAACTCCAGCGGGTGGTTGGGCATTAAGCGCTGGCAGCGTCCACAGGAGCAGTATCACCGGGGCAATCCATGGCGAACCGAGCCTCACTGCACCGGCTCCAGCAGCAAACGGTAAATCCATCCTTCTTGGCCGTCCGCAGTTTGTACGCGATACCAGTTGGGAGTCTGTAACAGGACTAAAACACTAGCGCCTTGGGAAAGCGAGTACAGCGTTTTCGATTGGTTGTAGGGCTGAGCCTTCAAATCGGCCTTAGGCGACCGGACACGCCGCGACCTTTCACGTTGCAGGTCTTGTATTTGCTTCTGAACCTGTTGTGCCCGTTCCTTTGTCGCCTGTAGCTGATCTTTCTCTTTCTCTAACTCGGCTTCCAGATTACTCATGGCCGGCTGGGGTTGTACTTGCGCAGTGCTGGTATCTTGGCGCGGCTGGCTGAGCTGTTCTTCGGCCTTGGCAGTCGCGACTGCGGCGCGATTCTGCTGCTGGTCTGCCGGTTTTCCCGTGTCGTCAGCCTGCGCACTCTTTTCTTTCTGCTTCTCGGGACCACTTAGTTGCTCTGATATTGAGGCAAATTCAGCTTTTTCAACCTCACCGTCTGAGGGATGGGAACCGTGATGATCGTCTGCATCGAAAGTGGCATCAATCCGAAGTCGAGTAAGGTTCGGAGATATTGTCTGCACGACGTAGCGGACCACGACAGTGCCCTCGTTTCCGCTTGCGTAAAAGTGTTCAGGGGCAAGCGCACCCGGCCGCGTTTTGTAGAGCACCGTTCCTGG
>DATHJP010000338.1:0-2848 GCA_035489695.1 Terriglobales bacterium | reverse complement strand
CAAGCATAATCGGAATAGAGCTTGATGGAAGGATTCATGACATGCATTTGCCGTTATACGGGCTGCTCGCAGATCTCATCGTAGTCCTGCATCTGACCTTTGTGCTATTCGTACTATTTGGGGGACTCTTGGCGTGGTGGAAACCGCGTATTGTTTGGCTGCATCTTCCGGCGGCGGTGTGGGGAGCCGCCGTAGAATTCGGTGGGTGGGTCTGTCCCCTGACTCCGCTCGAGCAGTGGCTGCAATTAAAGGCAGGGGCATCGGGATACGATTCAGACTTCATAGGGAGATATGTTCTGCCGGTGCTCTATCCGGCGACGCTGACATCCGATGTGCAATTTGTTCTGGGTCTGATTGTCGTGGTTGTGAATGGAACAATCTATGGTTGGCTATGGTGGAATATTCGACGTAGTGATTAACTACGATGCGAATGGACACTTGGTAAGGAGGTCAACGTGGACGTAGCCGCGTTTCGTAAGATGGTCGAGAAGAATCCAAATGGCTTTCTTGGCCGATACGGCTTGGGCACGAAGCTCATCCAAGAGGGAGGCGATCTGAATGAAGCCGTTGAACACTTGCGCGTTGCGGTTCAACTCGACCCGGTGCACGTAGCATCGCATCTGGCGTTGGGCCAGGCTCTGATTGTTCTCGGACAGACAGATGAGGCCAAGGGGGTTCTACAGTCGGGAATCGATGCGGCGCTCTCTGGCAGATCCTCAGGTGGTGTCGACCTGGTTCCCGAGATGAAACGACTGCTCCAACCGCTCGCATAACATGGCACTTCAAGTGCCCCACTATTCTCGCCAGTCTCTTGATGCGCGCTGTCCGATGACGTAGTTTATCTGTTAAGCGTTCGCTGACCTCTGATCGGCCGTAAATCCAGAGCATGGTTCTATTTTGCCTCTGAAACCCATTGCCCCATTGTCGCTAAAAACCACAATAGCCAGGCGCCAGACTCCCAAAAGAGTACAAAACCACCAAATCGCTTGAGGAAATCCAAGATTGAAGACGGCTGAACAGCAGTGGCGAAAAACACTCCAGGGATCGCTATGAGGACCCCCGCTCCTAAAAGGAAAGACGATAAGCGAAGTTGATGCCGTCGGTTGAGAAACTCAATGACGGGCAGGCAGATAAGAATGGTAAAGCAATAGCAAATCAGCCACGCCACTATAATAGCAAGAAGCCAAAATATGAAAGTTCCCTGGGCTGGCGTGCCTACATAACTGGCAGCCGCAACCAGAGGAAAACCCATCAGCAGGGGCGAAAGGAAAACCGCCTTTCGGAGCCTTCGAACAAATGAGGGAGACAATGCAGCCCTACTCCGCTCTTGGTATGAGCCCAATGCGTGGACAGGCTACGTCGTGTTTAGAACAGTGTCAACCAGCCCACCACCACAATGGCGCCACCCCCCGTTCGGGGTCCTAGGAGATCAGGCGCGATTTAGTTAATGTATAGCTAAATGGAGATCCACCCTATGAGAAGAACCGCGTATGCCATCGTCATCGCCGGCGCGCTCGGCCTATTGCCCGGACACGCCTTTGCATTAGCACCTGAAATCGAACAAATACAGAAAGACATCGACAATGCATGGCAAACCAACCGCGATGCCATAGAGAGCGCCGTGAATTCTGCCACGAACGGAAACTGGGCATCAGCGGCGGGAGGGCTGCTGCGCAGCATTCCGAAGGCGAGTATTCTTCAACTCTTCAGCGGCAACCGACAGGCAATGGAGCGTATGGTGCAGTACTTGCCCGAGGCGATTCAATATGCAGGCAGCAAAGCCGGGCATCCTGTTTCGCTCCCTCCGGCGACCGCGCAGGATACGACTATAGTCCGGCAGGCACTCGATTCGGCCATACAAAGTCAACGCGACGCCATTCAAAATGCTGTGAAGGCAGCGCAAGTCGCGAATTACCCGGACGCAGTGCAGACGCTATGCGCGCTTCCCGGGATGCAACAGGATCGCTGCGTGAAGGTCTTTCCTGCCGCTATCCGCTATGCCGGGGATAAGATTGGACAACCGGTCGTATTATCGGAGGCCCAACGACCCGGCCAGGAGGCGATGACCAGCGCACCGTCTGCCAGCCCGTCGTCCCCTTCTGCGACTTCTGAGCCTGTGACTCCTGGGCGCACCTGCATCCGTGACGAACGCACGCAGCAGATCTACTGCGGCCAGCTAGTACGCTGATTATGTTGAAATTTTGCGTGGCCACCCCTGCAAGTCCTCTCCCATGACATAGTATGCGTAGAGTGCCCAACCTTCCATAGGAACTCGAAAAATTGATATCGACGTGACCCCTAAGACTGCGTAAACCACCCAATCCTACCGGGCGATTCATTCGGCCCCAGACTCATCGATTGTAGTTTTTCTCTTGTGATCATTCCTCCCTTTTGATATTTAATTCTTTCGTTTAACTTTTTGCTCAATGAAGTGTCGCCAACCTCCTGTTTTGGCGGCGACTCGCATTGCGCGAAACATTGGCAAAATAATTTAGACCAAGTACGAGGCGCCTTATGAAAACCGCGCGGCTTGTGCTTTTGTTCGTCCTCTTCTACTCTCCACTGGCGTACGCCGCTCCCTTTGATAATTGCGAGGAATACATCAAATACGGCATTCCAGGGGATACGGGAGATCCCTTATGCCGGAAGGGATTTGCTCTCGCTCACAACAGTGAGCGTAAAACCGCCGTATGGGTCGCGGAGCATCTGACGAAGGAAAAGGTAGCCGGCCAATTGCAGCGTACTGACAATTTCGCTCCCGATCCCGATCTTCCACCTGGTAAGCGCGCAGAGGTATCCGATTATAAAGGCAGCAATTACGACCGGGGACACATGGCTCCGAGCGGCG
>DATHJP010000337.1:0-17504 GCA_035489695.1 Terriglobales bacterium | reverse complement strand
AGAGGGTGAATGGCGTGGCCACAGCTTGCGCGTAGTCGATACTGGCGGCATTGTTCCGGAAGAAAAAGATTTCATGCCGGCGGAGATTTACCGCCAGGCCAAGGTCGCTCTCGAAGAAGCCGACGCCATCATCATGGTCGTCGATGCACGCACCGAACTCGCCGCCCCGGATATCGACCTCGCCCGCCAGTTGATTCGTGGCGGCAAGCCGCTTTTCCTGGCGGTTAATAAAGTCGATACCGAGAAACAGCAGAGGCTGACCGACGAATTCCATCGTCTCGGGATCAGAAAAGTCTTCCCTGTCTCCGCCGAGCATGGTCGGGGATTGGACGATCTGCTCGACGCAATCGTAGAAACCCTGAAACTGGAAGCTGTGAAACCTGAGCCCAAAGCGGAACGCGACACCGAAGATGAAGTCGCTGTCGAGCCGCGTGAAGTCAAAGTTGCCATCATCGGCCACCCCAACGTAGGCAAATCCACTCTGCTGAACCGGCTCACAGGAAGCTCACGTGCGATTGTTTCGCCCGTCCCTGGTACCACACGCGACGCGGTAGATGAAATCGTGAAGCGCGATGGAAAAAGCTTTCGCTTCATCGATACCGCGGGCATTCGCCGCAAAGGCAAAACACATCTGATGGCGGAAAAGTTGTCGGTGGTCATGGCCCGCAAGCATCTCGAGGGCGCTGATATCGCGTTGCTGGTGATTGACGCCACCGAAGGTGTCAGCGCCCTCGACGCGGCCATTGCCGGTTATGCCCATGAGAGTGGGCGCTCACTCATTATCATCGTGAACAAATGGGACTTGGTGATCGCCGGCAACAAGAGTGCTGCCAGGACCACCAAAGCCGCGCGCATGCGGGATAGCAAGCATCCGGCCGATCGCAGTGCGTATGAGCAAAGGGTGCGCGACGCATTGAAGTTCCTGAATTATGCACCAGTGTTGTTCGTATCCGCAGCTACCGGGGTCGGCACCGAAAAGATTTTCCCCGAACTAGAACACGTCGCAAGTGAGCGCCGCAAGCGCATTGGAACGGGAGAGATCAACCGCTTTCTGAAGCAGGTGGATTTCGACCGCGCTTCCGTGCCAGCGCGTCACCAAGTGAAAATCTACTACCTGACTCAGGCGTCCGTAGCGCCGCCGACATTTGTCCTCTTCACCGACCGCCAGGTAAAACTTCACTTCTCCTATCAGCGATTCATAGAAAATCAGCTTCGCCGCGCCTTCGGATTCGTCGGTACTCCGATCTGGATCAAGAATCGTGCGCGCGATTAATTTCAGCGTGAGCAAAAGCTATTAGCTGGGCTCAGGTGACAGGAAGGGTGGTGGCATTGGTGGAGGTTCCGCCGGAGGCAGTGGCGCCGGGTGAAGGACCGCATTCAGCGCCGGATAGCGTGCTGCGAAAAAGTGGAAGGAGTATGCCGGGAAGAAAACAATCGCCGGTACGGAGGCCAGCGAAACCACGTACAAAATAAGCGCGAGCAGAAAGCTTCCTATCACAACCGCCAGCGTGATGGTGTACAAGGTCCAATGCAAACCGCCGGACTTCCCCATCAACACCAGCACGGCCCCCACGCCGCCAACGGGAATTAGCACGAGCAGAATGAGAATCAATGACGCAATTCCCACGATTATCGCGGCGCCAATCGACATCACAACCTTCATTCCTACATAACCGGCGTACGCGCCTTTTTCCGATTTCAACATCGGCAGCAACCGGCGCCATCCTTCCATCGCGCTGATGTCCTCCAGCGCCATTTGCGGAACAACAAAGTCCTTGCTGAACACGTGCACTACTAGCCATAAAACAACGAACGTCAGCGCCAGAAAAAACAGAAGCACGCCACCCAGGATGAGAGGCACCATATGCTGACTCGGTTGTTTAAGCCAGCCCACAACCAGCGCGAATGCCGCCGGGATCCCAACCAGGATCGTCAGTCCCACCATCATTGTCAGGAAAAGCAGGAGTTGCCAGGCGAAGTAGCGCAAGCCTGGCCTTTGCCGGCGGTTCCAGTACTGCCGGATCTCGCATCGCTTCGTGACCACGCTATCGAACAGCACAAAGCGCATCACGCTGTTCACATAGATGAACAAGATCCACAGCACGAATATGGTGACAATGAGCAACGCAATCAATGATGCGTATGCCGCGGGATTCATTGCGGGTAAGCCAAGATCCAGAAATCGATCCGCACCTGACGTACGCGTGGGCATCTGGAAATTGCCGCCGCTGCAACCCCCGGAGGGAAGCTCTCCAGCCAGAAATCCGACCAGCGCCAGGCGCGCCCATTGACTGGCTCGGAAAGGTTCAATGAGTTGTTTTTTTGTGTGCTGAAACGCGGGGCTGATCGCATCCACGGCGGAAATTGGCAAGCGCACACCTCACATCCGGATGTGCAGCAAGGTACTGCCAAGGCGGCGCGAGGTCAATTCGATTCTTTTCACTCGTACCGTAACGCCTCGACCGGATCCAATTTCGACGCCCGCAGCGCCGGCACCAGCCCGCTGATCACCCCGACCACCAGCAGGACCATCGTCGAGAGCATTACCGTCATCATCGAGATTTGCAGGTGAATATCGCCTTTGCCGGACTCATCTTCGAACAGAGGCCCCATCAGCGGCAGCGTTCCCACTGCTGCGGCGATCGCGTAAGAGAGTACGACGCCGATGGCGCCGCCGAGCAACATGATGAGTAACGTCTCCGCCAGAAACTGTAGCTTGATGTGCCGCTTTCGAGCTCCCAATGCGCGACGCAGCCCAATCTCGCGGATGCGTTCATCCACGGAGACCAGCATGATATTCATCACGCCGACGCCACCAATACCCAAAGTCAGCGTGCCGATGAATGTAAGCAACACCTGCAACCCAATGGTCAGCGCATCAATCACCGGACGAAACTCGTCCCGCCCAAACATTTGGATAGCTTTCTTGTCGGTAGGGGAAAACTGTTGTCGTGTCGCGATGGCAGCCAGCACCTGCGCCATCGCTTTCTTTTCAAATTGCGGCGCGATTGGCTCGAATACCAGGACGGCGCCGAATCTCGTATTCCATAAATCGCCAGCGGCGGAATATGGGATCCACAACGATTCGTCGTCCGGACTGAAGTAATTGCTCATCTGCAGCTTGCGTTCCATCACACCAATCACAGTAAAGCGGACACCGCCGATCAGAATGGTTTCTCCGATTGCCGGACGTCCGCTGAAGAGTTGTTCGCGAACCCTTCCGCCAAGAAACGCTACCCGCCGCCGCTCCACCTCGTCCCCAGAAGTGATCCACCGGCCCTCCGACGGGATCTCATTACGCATCTCGCCGTACTCCGGGCATACGCCACGCACTGCAGTCGTTCCCAACAGACGGTCGCCGTAGCTCACCCCAGGCCGACGGACGGTTTCCATGCAAACATGCTTCACCAGCGGCGCATCCTGCTTTACCATATCCACGTCGGCTTGTTCAAAGACGACTTTCTTGCCCGCCCGTTGCCCGCCTGGTTGCTCGCTCGTCTGCTGCGCCCAACAAATGACCACACTCTTACCGAAGGCGTCGAATCCGCTCACCAGAATGTTGCGAAAGCTGCTGCCGTAGGCGATGAGCAGCGTAACCGTGGCAATCCCCCACACAATCCCCAGCATGGTTAGCAAGCTGCGCGTGTAGTTACGCTTCAATGCAATCCAAGCCTCGCGAATGATTTCAGTCAGCATGGATTTGCTATCCGCCGGCTTCGTATCTGAGCGCTTCAATCGGATCGATGGACGCGGCTCGTCGGGCCGGATATAAAGCGGAAAGAACGGCAATGGTTCCGAGCAGCCCGAAGGCCAGCAGACCCGATCTCCACGTCGCTAATAATCCTGCAAAGAAATCCGGCATGGGCAGCAAGTTCACCAGTGCGCAGATTCCGTATGCGACACCCAATCCCACGCCCCCGCTGACAAACGCGATTAACAAAGCCTCAAAGAAAAATTGCTTCAGGATAGTGTGAGCGGGCGCGCCCAGAGCCTTGCGCACTCCGATCTCACGTGTGCGCTCACGGACTGCGACCATCATGACGTTCATCACGCCCAACCCGCCCAGCAGCAGAGTGACAATGCCAACAGCTCCCAAGAAATACTTCATGCCGTCTGTCATCTGGCGAAAGGCTTTTGCCTCCTGCACCGTGTCCCAGATGGGGCAGGCCTCTTTGTCTTTCGGATCAAAGTTATGCATCCGCCCCAGCGCGTGCCGCACTTGATATTTGCAGGCTTCATGTTGTTCCACCGACTTCGGTGTAACCAGCAGCTGGTCGAATGTAGTCGGAGTTCCCGGCGGCTTATCAGGAAAATCGCGGCGCATGGCAGCAAAGGGAATGAAGACTTTGTTTACGTCCCAACCGTCGTAGCTGGAATCCTGTTTCTTCTGGGCCATCACTCCAATCACGGTATAAGGAAAATCGTTCAGGTAGAGCGTCTCGTTCACGGGATTGCGTCCGGGAAAGAGTTGCTTGCTGGCATCGCTTCCCAGGAAAGCTACTCGCCTCGATTCGCGCTGATCGTCCCAGTTGTAGAAGCGACCTTCGCCGACATTCAAGGTTCGAATGTAGCTGAATGGCGGTAGCGACCCAGTCACTGTGAAGGCGGCATTGTTGTAGTTACTGTGGGCGCGGACGTCGTTCTGCTCCAGTTCCGGGATCGCGTACTCGCAATCCGGCGACTCGGCCTGTACGACGGGCACGTCCTGATCTTCCCAGTGCACTTGCCGGCCTGCTCGCAGCCCGCCTGCCTGCAGGCTGGTACGGCCATGGAAGACGATCATCAAGTCCTTGCCCAGATTTTTGGCCTGGTCTTCCTGCCCCTTGCGCAATCCTTCCCCGGCGGCCACCATCAGTACAATCGAGACGATCCCCCAGGCAATGCCAAACATGGTCAGGAAGGTGCGCAGCTTGTGGGCCCACAAGGTGCGAAACACATCGCCAATGAGATCGCGCAGGACCATTGCTGGTTGGACGCAGTCGGCAGGCAAACGTAAGCCGCTCGACCACGGAGTGCTGCTGGCCCTAGATACGAAGCTTGGAGGTATTTTGTTGCAGCATTTAAGGCAGGCGGTCGTTGGTCCTTGGTCGTTCGTCGTTGGCCTGGGACTTACAGAGCAGTCAGCAGTCAGCACTCAGCATTCAGCCGCAGGGACTGAGTGCTGACGGCTGAATGCTTTTAGCCAACGACCAACGACGGACGACCAACGACCGACCTTGCCAGCCAGCCGTCAAACTCTCGCAACGCCAGCTCACACTGCTGGCGATGTCTTTCCTGGCGATCTCGAACTTTTTGCTCCAACGAAGGCAGAAGGTCGAAAGTGATATTTGCCGGCTGAAATCTCTTTGCGTCGGCATGAGTGATGTAGTGGACTAACGATCCGAAAGCGGTGGCTCGCGGAGGTGGAACCAGTTCAGCGCCAGCGGCCAGCGCCGACGCTTGCATTCCCGCCATCAGGCCGGTGGCGATCGATTCGACGTAACCTTCTACTCCGCAAATCTGTCCGGCAAAAAACACTTGCTTGTGCGCTTTCATCTGCAAAGTATCGAGCAGCAGGGTGGGTGAGTTGATGTATGTATTGCGGTGAATCTGTCCGTAGCGTAAAAAGCGCGCGCCTTCCAGCCCTGGAATCAGTCGCAATACGCGAGCCTGTTCCGCGAATTTCAAATGGTTTTGAAAACCTACCAGGTTGTAGGAATCCGCGCGCAGGTTCTCCTGTCGCAATTGCACCACGGCATACGGACGACGTCCCGTTCGCGGATCTATCAGCCCCACCGGCTTCATGGGACCGAACCGCAGAGTGTCTCTCCCCCGGCGCGCGATTTCTTCGATCGGCAGACAGCCTTCAAAGTAGTTCAGCTTTTCCCATTCCTTCTCTTCGACGGGCTGCGCATCGAGCAATGCATCATAGAAACGGTCGTACTCCTCCTTGGTCATCGGACAGTTAATGTAGTCTGCCGAACCTTTGTCATAGCGCGCCGCCAGGTAAACCTTCGACATATCGATGGAGTCGGCCTCTACAATCGGGCTGATCGAATCGTAGAAATATAAGTTCGCTGCTCCTTCCGAGGATTCGCTGAGCCGTGCGATCTCGCTGGATAGAGCGTCGCTGGTAAGCGGCCCGGTTGCGATAATCGTGATTTGCTTTTCATCGATGCTGCAAACTTCTTCGCGGCGGATCGCGATCAAGGGCTCGCGCGAAATGGTCTCCGTCACTTTCGCCGCGAAAGTGGTTCGATCCACGGCCAAAGCGTGGCCTGCTGGGACAGCGCATGCTTGGGCAATCTCCATCAGCAACGATCCCGCCTGGCGCATTTCTTGCTTCAAAAGCCAAGGAGCAGTGTTGATGCTGTCGGATTTAAATGAATTCGAGCAGACGAGCTCGGCGAACTGGTCCGTTTGATGGGCCGGGGTCGAGCGCACCGGACGCATCTCGCACAAGTCGACAGCTAACCCGCGACGCGCACATTGCCAGGCTGCTTCGGACCCAGCTAAGCCGGCCCCAATAATTCTTATCTTGGTCATATCTGGATGAAGAACCTTCGTCCTTGCGGTTACATGACAATCGAAAGATTGCGAGTATCAAGCGACACGACGAATCGGCGCCGCAAGCTATTATACGAAGGCGTACTCTCCAGGGAGGACCCATGGCGCGAATATCACTAATCCAACCCGAGCAGGCTTCGCCCGAAGTCAAAGAAATCTACGACAAGGTCCTGCGTGGCAAGCCGGGCAATGTGCAGAAGGCCTTGGCGAACCTGCCCGAGGTGCTCAAAAGTTTCCTCGCTTTCTACTCCAGTGTCGGCCGCTCACTTGACCGCAAGCTATACGAGCTCATTTATATTCGCGTCTCTCAGATCAATAACTGTCACTATTGCCTTCAGCACCACCTCGCTTCGTCGAAGCGAGTGGGCTTGACCGCCGAAGATTGGAACTCGCTGAAACAAGCTGACTACGCACGCTTTGGCGAAAAGGCGCAAACTGCGCTCGCTTATGCGGAAAAGTTGACGCGAACTTCGTCCAGGATCACAGATTCCGATGTGGCTGGTTTGAAGAAACACTTCTCCGATCCGGAAATCGTGGACCTGCATCTGCTCGTCGGAGTGGCGAATCTTACTAATCGATTCACCGATCCACTGGGTCTCGAACTGGAGATTCCAGAAGAAAAGATTTGAGCATCTCAAGCATGTAAAAGCTCGACGACGACCTGGTTTGTACGCCATAACAGCAGGCTTTTTGCCTCGTCTCGTAGAGGGTTCCAAGTGCTACAATATGGGGAAGTCACGCAGGCTCTTCGCCCTCGAATTGCCGCACAATTGCCACAAAGATCGGGGTTTTGCATGTCAGCCGTTTGTCCGAAATTCGGGTTTGCCGTCGTCGTAATTTTTGCCCTATTGATAGCTAGTCCGGCCTATGCCGCACAGAAGCAAGTCGTGTCCAAACGCCCGGTAAAGCAGGTGCAACCTGAGCCCGAACCCCAGCCTGCCCCGCCCCCTCCCCCTCCAACATTGGAGCAGATGCCGACTTCAGCGCCACAGGTCTCGTTTCACAATGAACAATTGATGATCGTCGCCAATAACTCCACGCTCGGGGACGTTCTCCGCGCGGTCCGCAATCAAACTGGAGCTGCCGTGGAAATTCCGGCAAATGCAACCGAGCGAGTGGTCGGACAGTTCGGCCCCGGTCCCGCGCGCGATGTTCTGGCGGTGCTTCTGAATGGATCACATTTCAATTATGTAATGCTCGGTTCAGCCGCGAATCCAAACGGAATCGATCGCGTGATCCTGACCCACAAATCAGGTGGCACGTCTGAAACTCCGGTGCAGTCGAATCCTGGGAATCAACCGATGGCAGCTCAGCCGCAATCCCTGCCTCCGGGTGTGGTTCCGCCCGGGCAGGAGACCGAGGAGGTGAACGACGACTTCACTGACGACACCGCTGGGCTCGAGGATCAACCAACCGACCAAACCACTCAAGCGGACGAGCAGCAACAACAGCAACCGAACGGTCAGCCGTTGGTCAAGACTCCGGAGCAGCTCTTGCAGGAACTGCAGCGCCAGCAGCAGCAACAGCAGCAGCCGGGAGCCCCACAGGGTTTCCCAGGACCTCCTGGTGGGCAGGTTCGACCGCAACCGCCCCAACCCATACCCCCACAACAACAGCAACCGCCGGACCAGCCGCCCCAGTAAATAGCCAACCTTTGACATTGGGCCTTGGACAGCAGTGCTGGCATGCCGGGGGATTCCCCTGCCCTCCGCAGGCTTGGGCGTTCAAGTGGGCGTCGGCCTGATGATTGGGAGATGGATTTGAGGCTTAACGTCCCAGATCGGGAAAGCGATCAGTCTCCACTAGCGTGGGTTTGGCTAGGCACGAGCACAGGAGTCCCCCTGGATCGTCGACGGGATTGGTAAGCAAAGGCGTACAGGATGAAGTTAACGGCGCCGTAGGCAGCGACAATACCCAAGACCACGACCGTAACTACTGTCAGCGTAAGCACGAAAACCGCTAGCAAACTTCCCAAGTTCGGCCTGCCTTCCAGTTAAAGCCCTGAATCTATTGCTTCATCGCCCCCCTCACTTTACCTGCGTTGACGCTTGCTGCTGTTAGCAACTAAGATACGTGAGTAGAGGTGCGCAACTCCACTCTCCAACATTTCTGGGGACCCGTCCACATTACGGAAGGACAACATTACTTTCGGTATTCATGGCTATTACCAAGATCACGGTGCGCGGCGCGCGCCAGCATAATCTCAAGAACATAGACGTCGAAATTCCCCGTAATACGCTGACCGTCATTACCGGCCTCAGCGGCTCGGGCAAGTCTTCCCTGGCGTTTGACACCATCTATGCGGAAGGCCAAAGGCGGTACGTGGAGACGCTTTCGGCCTATGCCCGTCAATTCCTCGACCAGATGGAGCGCCCCGACGTGGACGCCATCGACGGCCTGAGCCCGTCCATTTCCATTGAGCAAAAGACCACCAGCCGCAGTCCACGTTCCACCGTGGGAACAATTACTGAAATTTATGATTATCTTCGTCTTCTATTCGCCTCTATCGGAGCTCCCCATTGCCCCAAATGCGGCCGTGCCATCGCGCGTCAGTCTGCTGAGCAGATCGTCCAGCGGGTGCTGGCTCTTACTCCTGAAGACCGTGTCATGGTATTGGCTCCAATTGTGCGCGGTCGAAAAGGTGAATTCAAAAAGGAGATGGACAAACTGGTTCAGCACGGTTTTACCCGAGCCCGAGTCGACGGCGAATTGGTGAATCTGGAGGATGATCTCCGGCTCGATAAACGAAAGAACCACACCATCGAGGTGGTGATCGATCGTCTGCTGGTCAAGCCCGGCATTGAGCATCGCCTGGAATTATCTGTTGGCTTAGCCATGAAGCTCGCGGGCGGACTAGTGCAGGTGGCAGTCGTTGGCGGGGAGGAACAGCTCTACTCCGCGAAACTGGCGTGTCCGGATTGCGGCATCAACGTACCTCAACTCGAGCCGCGATCTTTCTCGTTCAACAGCGCCTATGGTGCTTGCCCCGAGTGCCATGGATTGGGAAGCCGTTACGATTTCGATCCCGCGAAAGTGATTGTGGACTGGTCCAAGCCTCTGCTCGAAGGCGGACTGGGGCCGGGTTCGGCATCGCAAAATTTGATTCATCAGCTACAGATCGTCGCCGCAGCCCACGGCTTTGACTTGGCCACACCGTTCGAAAAGTTTCCTGACAAGATCCAGAATCTCCTGCTCTATGGTGAAGCGGGAAAGGGAAAGACCGGTTTTCGCGGCATCTTGGGATATCTCAAACAAAATTTGGACGAATCGAGCTCCGACACCTACCGCGAATATCTGCTGGATTACATGTCGGAGACCGAATGTCCGGCTTGCAAAGGCAAGCGTCTGCGGCCCGAGAGCCTGGCCGTGACCGTGAATGGTGTGTCGATCGCCGACTTCACCGCGCTGCCGGTCTCGCGCTCGCTTGAAGCTGCAAGAAAGATCAAACTCACCGGACGCGAGCAGCTTATTGCTGGCCGCATCGTGCACGAGATTGTGGAGCGCTTGCAGTTTCTGGACGCAGTGGGCTTAGGCTACATCTCACTCAATCGTTCGGCGGCCACGCTTTCCGGGGGCGAAGGGCAGCGCATCCGGCTCGCAACCCAGATTGGCTCCAAGTTACGCGGCGTGTTGTACGTACTCGATGAGCCTTCCATAGGCTTGCACCACCGCGACAATGGACGCCTATTAAAAGCGTTGGAAGAATTACGCGACCTGGGAAATACCGTTCTGGTGGTAGAGCATGACGAGGAAACCATTCGCCGCGCCGATTACGTGATTGATCTTGGCCCCGGCGCCGGTCGGCATGGCGGAAACCTCGTCGCATCCGGCACGCCGGAAGACATTGTCCGAGTGCCCGAATCCCTCACCGGTGCGTACATTTCCGGCCGTGTGCAAATTGACATGCGCGCTCAGCGGCGCCATCCCAATGGAACCGGCATTGCGATCCTAGGCGCTCGCGAAAATAATCTGAAGAATCTGGATGTCACTTTCCCCCTGGGCGTTATGACGGTTGTCACCGGAGTGTCCGGTTCCGGAAAATCCACTCTGGTCAATGACATTCTTTATCGCGCACTAGCCAAAAAACTTTACCGCTCGCGCGAAGAACCTGGCGCCCACAAAGCCATAGCTGGAACGGAAAACATCGACAAAGTCATTCGCATCGATCAATCTCCGATCGGGCGGACTCCGCGTTCCAATCCCGCGACCTACACCGGCGTCTTTTCCCAGATACGTGACCTCTACGCCATGCTGCCGGAATCGCGTGAACGGGGATACAAACCCGGCCGATTTTCTTTCAACGTCTCCGGCGGACGTTGTGAAGCCTGCCAGGGTGAAGGTCAACGCCGCATCGAAATGAATTTTCTGCCCGACGTTTACGTCTTGTGCGAAGTCTGCGGTGGCCGGCGTTATAACCACGAGACGCTGGCAGTGAAATACAAAGATTGTTCCATCGCCGATTTGCTGGAAACGCCGGTGTCAGAAGCCTTGCAGATATTGGAAAACATTCCGCAAGTGAAGCAGAAGCTGCAAACTCTCGTCGATGTTGGCTTGGGCTACATCCATCTCGGTCAATCGGCGGTCACGCTTTCGGGCGGCGAAGCCCAGCGCATAAAATTGGCCCGCGAATTGAGCAAGCGTCAAACCGGCAAAACTCTTTACCTGCTGGACGAGCCAACCACAGGTTTGCATTTCGATGACGTCAAGAAGTTGCTCGATGTGCTGCACCGCCTGACCGACCTGGGCAATACCATTGTCATCATCGAGCACAATCTCGACGTAATCCGCAACGCCGATTGGATCATTGACCTTGGCCCGGAAGGTGGAGAGGGCGGCGGGCGAATCGTGGCGCAGGGAACGCCAGAACAGGTAGCTCGCAATAAGAAGTCCTACACCGGAGAGGCCCTCCTTCACTTTTTCAGCGGGAACGGAAGAGTCCCGGCATCCGACCTGGTTTCCAGCGCGTGACGCCGTCAAACCACATCGAGCATCCTTTTCGTGTAAATTCAAAGCAGCTTTGGCTACGCTGAATCGCTTGTCATCACCCCTCAATCCGGTTTCTTCACCTGGATCGCTTCCCGAGGAAGGATCGCCACCGCCCTCGACCAGTGTCATTTCAGAAAATCCCCCGTGGAGCGAATGGGAGGTATTGCAGATTGCGTTGCTCACCATCGCCTCCATCGTCACTCTTCTTTTCTTGATTACTTTCGCAGCCCAACGCCTTCTCTATCCGAATTCAACCATCGTCGAAGTTGGCGGTTATCCCTGGGTGACAGTGCTGGCGCAATTACTCGCCTATGTTGTGGTGCTGCTATTCATGGTTTCGGTAGTAAAGCGCAAGGGTGGACAATTCTTGCACGCAATTCGATGGAATCGGCCTCAAAATTGGTCCGCATATTTGTTCGGAGGCGTGATTCTGGCTCTTGCTTTGCAAGCCTTAGCGCATTTTCTGCCCATGCCCAAAGAGCTTCCCATTGACCGCTTCTTCCGAACTCCGCGGGAAGCTTGGGCTCTATCTCTTTTCGGTGTAAGTTTGGCTCCGTTGCTGGAAGAATTCTTTTTCCGGGGATTCCTCTATCCCGTGCTGGCCCGCCGCCTCGGAGTTGTTACAGCGATACTTCTAACCTCGATCGGCTTCGGCCTTATTCACGCGCCTCAATTGGGACGCGCCTGGGCTCCCGTGCTGGTGGTATTTCTGGTTGGCCTGGCCTTGACCATCACGCGCGCAGTAACCAAATCTGTTGCCGCCAGCTTCCTCATGCATGTCGCATACAACGCCACCATTTCCGCGCTGATCTTCGTGGCCAGCGACGGCTTCCGCCACTTAGACAAATTGGCCCAGTGAACTCCGACCCTCGACAACAGAGAACTGAGAACCAAGAACTGAGAATTGAGAACTGACCACCGACCACCGACTTCTCCGCCATCGTGTTATCGTAGATTTTCATGTCCGCTGCATCCCAGGAGTTGCTGCGCCTGCTAGCTGTCAAGTCTTTCCGGTTGGGAGACTTCAAGTTGTCCTCCGGGGCCAGCAGCGACTACTACGTGGATTGCCGTACTACCACCCTGGATGCCAAGGGCTCTCGCCTGACTGGGCAGGTTTTTCTGGACGAAATCCGCGCTCGCGGCTGGAAGCCTCAGGCTATCGGTGGACTGACCATGGGCGCCGATCCGATCGTGGTGGCTGTTGCAGTCATTAGCGGTGAGCTGAACGGATTTCTAGTCCGCAAAACTGAAAAGCAACATGGCACCGGGCAGCGTATTGAGGGCTTTCGTCAAAAAGGTGCGTCTGTGGTGATTGTGGATGATGTCTGCACCACCGGAGCTTCGACCATTCAAGCGATTGAAGCGGCGCGCGAATTTGGGTTCACCGTCGTGGGAGTGATGTGCCTGGTCGAGCGTCAGGAGGCTGGTGGCCGCGCCGGAGTGGATAAGGGCGCTGCGCCAGCTCCCTTT
The DNA here is from genome assembly GCA_035489695.1 of Terriglobales bacterium. Taxonomy (GTDB): domain Bacteria; phylum Acidobacteriota; class Terriglobia; order Terriglobales; family Acidobacteriaceae; genus 40CM-3-55-5. The sequence continues at coordinate 4,502 of DATHJP010000337.1, read as the reverse complement.
GTCTCCATCTTTACCGCAAGCGATGTGAGGCGGGAACACTTGTCACAAAAAAATGGGACGGTGAATGCAGCGCCTATCGCGGGTGTGACCTGCGAACTGTGTGGCCATCCAGCAGTGACGAGCACACCACGCAACCGCTGCGCAGAACACCGAGTATAAGAGCCAGTGGCCAGTGAAGACCGATTACCTATGATCCAAACTCTCGAATGGACTGCATCCGGCGTACGCTTTATCGATCAGACGAAGCTGCCTAACGAAGAAGTCTACGTCACCTGCAAGACGCACCAGCAGGTTGCCGATGTAATTCGCAATATGGTCGTGCGGGGCGCGCCCGCGATCGGTGTGGCCGCAGCAATGGGTATTGCGCTCGGCATTCAAAATTCCACCGCAAAAAACATCAACCATCTCAGGCAGGAATTCGATGACATCTGCGAAATGATCGCTAAGACTCGGCCGACGGCAGTAAATCTATTCTGGGCGATCAGCCGCATGCGCGAAAAATTCGAACTGCTCAGCGGAAAACCCATCGCGCAGATCAAGCAATCCCTGATCGAAGAAGCGCAACGCATGCACGCTGAAGACATCGCAGCCAACCAGGCAATGGGCCGGCATGGCGCCGCTCTGATGCCGGCCAGTGGCGGCGTGCTTACCCATTGCAATGCGGGAGCGCTGGCAACCTGTGGATACGGTACTGCCTTGGGTGTAATCCGCGCAGCCATCGAGCAGGGAAAGAAAATCCACGTCTATGCCGATGAGACCAGACCTTTCCTTCAAGGATCGCGACTGACAGCGTGGGAGCTGATGAAGGACGGCATTCCCACCACTGTCATCTCCGACAACATGGCGGGAGCCATGATGAAGCAAGGCAAGATCGGCGCCATCATCGTAGGCGCGGATCGCATTGCCGCCAACGGCGACGTAGCCAACAAAATTGGAACTTACACGGTCGCCGTGTTAGCGAAGGAAAACGGACTCCCCTTTTACGTCGCCGCGCCTGTCTCCACTATCGATCTACAAACTCCGAGCGGCGACCAGATTCCCATCGAGCAAAGAAATCCACGCGAAGTCACCCATTTTGCCGGCAAGGCGGTTACGCCCGAGGGTGTCCAAGTAGAGAACCCTGCATTCGACGTTACGCCCGCGAAATACGTCACCGCCATCGTCACCGAACGCGGCATCGCGCGCCCGCCCTTTGACGAGTCGTTACGCCATTTAGCCGAGGAGACAACAGTCGTTGGCAGATAAATGTCCAAGAGCGCCACAAAACTGTAAGTGCTGAATGCTGAATGCTGACTGCTGAGTGCTGACTGCTGATCCTAATGTTCCCCATCACCCAATCCCAAATCAGCCTCGAAAGCGGTGACAAAACCATCCGCGTCGATTGCTTCTTGCCAGACGACCACGGCCAGCGCTTTCCTGCCGTGATCGGCCTCCACGGCTCTGGCGGCGGCCATTCCACCATGGCTGAGCCGGCCGGTTCGCTCGCGGCGAGAGGCTTCGCAGTTTATGTCCCGCATTATTTCGACCGTACGGGAACCGTCGAAGTCAGCAGAGAAGTCATTTTTCGCCACTTCCCCATCTGGATGAAAACGCTTTGGGACTCCGTCAGCTTCGTATCCCGCCAACCGCATGTCGATCCCGAGCGCATCGGCTTGCTCGGATTCTCTCTGGGGGCCTATCTTGCGCTGTCGAACGCCGCTATCGATACTCGCATCCGGGTAGTTGTGGATTTCTTTGGGGGCCTTCCCAAAGAGATGAAATTCTTTATGCGACGCCTGTGCCCTGTCCTGATCTTGCATGGCGAAGCCGATAAAACAGTGCCGGTGGAAGAGGCTTATCATCTGCAGAAGGTGCTGGAGAAAAAAGGTATTGCGTACGAAATGCAGATCTATCCCGGCGCCGGCCACGGCTTCAGCGGCGAGATTTCGCGCGATGCCGGTTTACGGACATTAACCTTCCTGACGAAATACTTGCGCGACTGAGGCTTTCACTCGGATCCGGAACTGCTCCCGGCTTTCACCGCCGCCTTCAGATCCAAATTACGGATCAGCCGAAGCAGTGAGTTTGGGTGCATTCCCAATATCTTTGCAGCTTCAATGTAGCTTCCGCTAGTTTGTTGTAGCGCAGTCAGGATGAGCTGTTTTTTTGTGTCCTTCACCCCGCTGACAAATTTCGCAGTCGAAGTCTCTGCCGCTGAGCTGGTATCAAGTACGGCCTCCGGCAAATCCTCCGGAAGGATCACATCCGACGATCCCATTACCAGCGCCCGCTCAATGGCATTCTCCAGTTCGCGAACGTTTCCCGGCCAGTCGTAGTTTGTCAGAGATAAGCGAGCTTCCGCCGAGAGTGGCTTGATTCGGCTCTTACATTTCCGGCTGGCTTTGACAATGAAGTGTTCAGCCAACATCGGGATATCGACCCGGCGATCGCGTAGGGCCGGCATCTTAACCGCTACCACGTTCAGTCGATAATACAAATCCTTACGAAAAGTGCCAGCCTCCACGGCATCCGGCAAGTCTCGGTTGCTGGCCGCGATCAGCCGGACATCAAGTTTGATCGGTCGAGTGCCGCCCACGCGTTCGAACTCGCGCTCCTGCAAAACGCGTAGTAGCTTGGCCTGGAGGCCGGGAGCGAGTTCGCTGACTTCGTCCAGAAACAGTGTTCCGCCCTCCGCGACTTCCATCTTTCCTTTCTTTTGGGATACGGCCCCCGTAAAAGCTCCCTTCTCGTGTCCGAATAATTCGCTCTCCAGAAGGGTCTCAGTGATGGCTGCACAGTTGATCGCCACGAAAGGTTTATCTGCGCGAGGGCTGTTTCGATGGATGGCGCGTGCCACCAATTCCTTGCCAGTGCCGCTTTCACCGTGAATCAGCACGGTGGAATCGGTTGGGGCGGCTCGGCGAATAAATTCATACACCTCTTTCATGCGCGGACTTCCGCCGACCATGTTGTGTTCCACGCTGATTTCAGCTCGCAGGTCCTGATTCTCTTGCTGCAATTGTTCCCAATGACGCACGTTATCGAAGGCCAGGCTCGCAATGCCTGCCACTGCAGTCATTACCTGCAGATGGTCCTCGTCAAACAATGCTGGATTGCTGCTGTCCAAATAGATTGCTCCCAGCGCCTTGTCCGAGACTAGCAACGGTACGCAGAGCAGGGAACGGACCTGCAGGTCAGCCAGCGTCGGTACTTGCCGGAGAGCCTGATCGTCAGAAACATCGGTCACAACCAGCCCAATGCGGTCGCCCGAAACCCGCTGGATGATGGTACGACTCACCCGAACCGGATGACCCGCCCCACGTACGCGGTCCCACGCAGTTGCAGAACTTAACTCTTCCAAATGATCGAAGAGTAGTACCGCGCCGCGATCGGCAGGAACCACATCGAAGATAAAGCCCAGAAGTTGCCACTGCAGCGATTCCCGGTCACGAACCCCACCGATGCCGGTTGCAATCTTCAGCAGAAGATTCAAATTGTGGGAAAGACGAGCAGTTGTGGGCAATGCCGCCCGTGCTTTTTCGGAGTGCAGATAAACCGAATCCTCCTGACGTAGAAGAAGCGTCGGAGACTCTGGCACCGCGGTCTCCGAGAGTTCCACTGGACTCTTCAGAGCGTGGACTTCGTCTTCTTTAAGCAGAAAGACAAGCACCGAGTCGCCGACGGATATTTGGTCTCCGTGGCTTAACCGATGTTCCTCGACAGGGACGCCGTTTACTTGGGTCCCGTTTCTGCTTCCTAAATCGCGGACGATGAACTCGCCGCCATTTCTCAGAAGCAGGCAATGCCGACGTGATAAAGCGGGATCGGAAACCCACAGATGGTTGGACGATTCGCGTCCTACTGAGATTTCTCCTGCTGGCAACAGGAAAGTTGTGCCTCGAAACGGGCCAGCTATCCCTAGAAGTCTTGGATTCATCCCTCACGTCCGCCTGCGCTCCTGTTTAGCACATTTGGGCTTCTCCATGCACGCGAGATGAGCAACTAACCGAAGTGCGGGTGGCATTAACCCTTCGGTTAGTCAAAAGATTTGTTGTCCTGAATTTGCGATGCGCTCGTCGACCGAAACTTCCAGCGCAACATTCCGCGAATCACAGAGTTGTAAGCCACGGCCAGGCTGCGGCTGCAGTCACGCAAGTTATGGCACGCCACCTGCAATCTACATGAGCGTCAACCGTTATCAACACCGTTGCAAGATGTGGAGGCGGCACAGCGAATCTTAGGAAGTAAGGCAGACAACGTAAGCCGAACTTGCAGAGTTTCACCGGCCCCACTCGAGGAGGATCTATGAAAAAGCAACTATTTACTCTACTCGCCCTGGGCCTGCTGTTTGCGACCGCATCGGCTTATGCCCAGACCGCGTTGAAAGCGAACGTCCCCTTTAACTTCATCGTCGCCGGAAAAACGCTTCCCGCCGGCGAATACACCATCCGCTCTTTGGATACGATTCAAAGGGTGCTTGTGATCCGAGGCTCGGACAAGTCGCAAATGGTTATGGCCAATTC